>JAQUCQ010000227.1 GCA_028686145.1 Desulfuromonadaceae bacterium
TATTTCAAATGTTGATGCTGCACCGAACAGGGATAAGACCCGAGTAAAGCCTTTACTGGTTACACAGGTTTGTTCTCCGGTACTGTGGGAGCAATCGGTAAACGCTATGGGAGCTTTGGGAGTAACAAGATTTATTGAACTTGGTCCGGGCAAAGTATTAAGTGGACTGGTTAAAAGGATTAACAAGGAGGCGGTTCTGGCTAATATAGAAGATGTTGCCGGCATACAAGCCGTTGGGGAGAACGAGCAATGAAAGGACAGGTCGCTTTGGTAACAGGTGCTTCGCGAGGCATTGGGCAGGCAATTTCACTGAAGCTTGCTGCCGAAGGAATTTATGTTGTTGCGACAGCTACATCGGAGTCTGGCGCAGCGGCAACTGTTGCAGCAATTGTGGCACAGGGAGGAGTCGCTCATGCGGCTAAACTCGATGTTACAAACTCTTCTGAAGTTGAAGCTCTCTTTAAAAAAATTATTGCCGAACAAGGGCGGCTTGATATCCTGGTTAATAATGCCGGCATAACAAAAGATGGTCTCATGATGCGCATGAAAGATAGCGACTGGGATTCCGTTCTTGATACAAATCTCAAAGGCTCCTTCAACTGCCTGCGGGAAGCTTCCAAAATTATGACGAAAGCCCGCTACGGACGTGTCGTCAATATCAGTTCCGTTGTTGGTGAAATGGGCAATCCAGGTCAGGTAAACTATTGTGCCAGCAAGGCGGGTCTGTTCGGTTTAACAAAATCAGCTGCCCGTGAACTGGCAAAGCGCAACATTACCGTCAATGCTGTTGCTCCCGGATTTATTGAAACAGATATGACTGCAGTTCTTCCGGAAAAGGGACGTGAAGCGCTTCTACACAATATTCCCATGGAACGGCTTGGATCAGTTGACGATGTTGCATATGCCGTTCGTTTTCTGGTTTCCCCACAAGCGGGCTATATAACTGGTCAGGTGTTGTCGGTAAATGGCGGGATGTATATGTAGATACAGATGGATAAATATCGATTGACTTTTAAAGATTTCATGCTTAATTAAGCACACAGCGTTACACACAAAACCTGTAATAGGTTTAAAATCACACGGAGGTGGAAAATGTCTGATATTGCAAAGCGGGTGAAAGAAATTGTTGCAGAGCAGCTTGGTGTTGAGGAAGCTCAGGTTTTAACCGAATCTTCTTTTATGGATGACCTTGGAGCAGATTCCCTTGATACTGTTGAGTTGGTTATGGCTCTTGAAGAAGAGTTCGATATTGAGATTCCTGATGAAGATGCCGAGAAAATTCAGACAGTAAATGATGCTATTGAATACATTACTGAGCATAGCTGAAATTACTTGATTGGTGAGGGGCACTAGCCCCTCTTATTTTATCTTCCCATAACAGAAGTTACTGCCATACGGAGTTATTTATCATGAGAAGAGTTGTAATTACTGGCGTTGGAGCGGTTTCACCACTCGGGTGCGGAAATGCTAAAAACTGGGATGCGCTCACTTCCGGGAAGTCTGGCATTGGCTTGATTACCCGTTTTGATGCGAGCGATATGCCGGTCAAGATTGCCGGTGAGGTTTCTGATTTTAACGCAGAAGAGTACATTGATAAAAAAGAGATAAAGAAGATGGATCTCTTTATCCAGTACGGTCTTGCTGCAGCTCATTATGCCATGGAAGATTCCGGTCTGGTAATCAATGATGAAAATGCCGAACGGGTCGGGGTTCTTGTCGGTGCCGGTCTTGGGGGGTTGCCATCTATCGAGCGCTACCATACGCTGCTGAATGAGGGTGGTCCTAAAAAAATATCTCCGTTTTTTATCCCGATGCTGATTATCAATCTTGCCCCTGGCCACATTTCCATTAGATATGGGGCTAAAGGACCAAATATTTCTTCCGTTTCTGCTTGTGCGACCAGTACCCATTCGATTGGCGACGCCTATCATATTATTAAAAGAGGCGATGCGGATGCCATGATAGCAGGCGGGACAGAGTCCGTCATTACACCTCTGGGCATTGGCGGATTTGCGGCTATGAAGGCACTTTCCGACAGAAATGACGACCCTGCAACTGCATCACGTCCCTTTGACAAGAACCGTGATGGTTTTATCATGGGCGAAGGTGCCGGTATTGTTATTCTTGAGGAATATGAATCCGCAAAGGCGCGCGGAGCCAAAATTTATGCCGAGGTCGTTGGATATGGCATGACTGGGGATGCAT
Source organism: Desulfuromonadaceae bacterium (assembly GCA_028686145.1). Lineage (GTDB taxonomy): Bacteria > Desulfobacterota > Desulfuromonadia > Geobacterales > Pseudopelobacteraceae > JACRCG01. The sequence goes on from JAQUCQ010000227.1 coordinate 2,206, forward strand.
ATCACCTGACTTCACCTGCACCGGGTGGAGAAGGAGGAGCACGTAGTATGAAAATGGCGCTTAAGAATGCCGGCATTGCTCCCGATCAGGTCTCCTACATTAATGCACATGGCACATCTACACCGATTGGTGACATGTATGAAACCATGGCGATCAAGAGTGTATTTGGCGACCATGCAAAGAAAATGATGGTCTCTTCAACCAAATCTATGACCGGCCATCTACTTGGAGCAGCTGGCGGCATAGAAGCAGTGTATACTCTTATGGCAATGGACAAAGGAGTTGTTCCTCCCACAATCAATTACACCGAGCCGGATCCGGAATGTGATCTTGATTATGTCCCCAATACTGCGCGAGAGGCAAAGCTTGAGTATGCCATGAGCAATAATTTTGGTTTTGGTGGTACGAATGCCACTCTTCTGTTTAAGAAGCTGTAAAGGGGAATGGTGAAATGATCATTATCGGCAGCGACCATGGAGGATTGACCCTCAAAACAGCCCTGAACAGTTATCTACATCGTAGAGGTTTTGAAGTAACAGATGCGGGGACTAACAGCGACGCTTCGGTAGATTATCCTGACTTTGGCCAAAAAGTTGCTGAAACCGTGATTGCTGGAGAAGCGGAATTAGGAATTTTGATATGCGGAACCGGAATCGGAATGTCAATCGCAGCCAACAAAATCCCGGGAATTCGAGCCGCTCTGGTCACAGATGTTTTTATGGCCCGCATGGCTAGAGAGCATAATAATGCCAATGTACTTGTTCTTGGCGGACGGGTGCTGGATGAACAGAAAGCCTGTGATCTCGTCGGCGCCTGGCTTGATGCAACATTTGAAGGTGGTCGCCATCAGGCGCGCCTCGACAAGATAACAGCACTGGAAAAGAAATATTCTTAGCAGAAGTAAGATTTAAAATCATCTCAATACCCACAGGCGGGACCTGCTACGGCATGTGTCCCGTTTGTTGTTTCACATTGTCATCATGAAAAGAACTTTTACAAGGAGAACCCCCCATGTCAGTCCTTTCCCAATTTGATCCTCAGGTAGCTGATTCGATTCGTCATGAAACGGAACGACAGGAACATAATCTGGAACTGATCGCCTCCGAAAACTTTGTCTCGGAAGCGGTCTTGGAAGCACAAGGTTCGATCATGACCAACAAGTATGCCGAGGGGTATCCCGGAAAGCGTTATTATGGCGGATGCGAACACGTGGACGTTGTCGAGCAGCTTGCCATTGATCGCGCCAAGGAACTCTTTGGCGCTGAACATGCCAATGTTCAGCCTCACGCGGGTTCCCAAGCCAATATGGCTGTTTATTTTGCCGCGTGCAAGCCGGGAGACACGATTCTTGGGATGAATCTTGCCCATGGTGGACACCTTACACACGGTAGCCCGGTAAACTTTTCAGGTCGTTTCTACACTGTTGTTCCCTATGGGGTGTCGCCTGAAACTGAAATGATAGATTATGCCGAGGTTGAACGGCTTGCTGAAGAGCATAAACCTAAGTTGATTGTGGTTGGTGCCAGTGCCTACCCGAGAATTATCGACTTTCCTGCTTTCCGTGCAATAGCCGATAAAGTTGGAGCGAAGATCATGGTTGATATGGCTCATATTGCCGGGTTGGTCGCCGCTGGTGTTCACCCCAGTCCGGTTCCGTATGCCGAGTTTGTTACTACAACTACCCACAAAACGTTGCGTGGACCTCGTGGTGGTATGATCCTTTGCCGTGAAGAATTTGCAAAAGCAATCAATTCACAGATTTTCCCCGGCATTCAGGGTGGTCCCCTGATGCATATTATCGCTGCCAAGGCAGTAGCATTTAAAGAAGCTCTCCAGCCGGAGTTTAAAACGTATCAGCAGCAGGTCGTAAAAAATGCTAAGGCTCTTGCGGAGGCTCTTGTAAGCCGTGGTTTCAAACTGACAAGCGGCGGTACAGACAACCATCTCATGCTGATCAATTTTTCGGGTACGGAAACAACTGGCAAAGCTGCTGAAGAGGCACTTGACAAGGCTGGTATTACTGTTAACAAGAACACCGTCCCGTTTGAAACGCGCTCTCCGTTTGTTACTTCAGGCATCAGGGTCGGAACGCCCGCATGTACATCTCATGGGCTTAAAGAGGCTGAGATGGGTCAGGTTGCCGGTTTTATCGCTGATGCGGTAGCTCATATCGGGAATGACCAGAAACTGGAAACAATTAAAGGTCAGGTAAACAGTATGATGAAAAAATTCCCACTGTATGCTAACAGGCTTGCCTAATATTCAAATATCAGGTAGTTACAAGACCTACTGGACATGTTCCGGTGGGTCTTTTTTTATCTTTGGCAAAGGAAATGAATTATGTCTGTAATGAACTCAATATCAACCGAACAATTACGCCAGTGGGACAAACGCCACGTCTGGCATCCTTTTACCCAGATGCAGGAATGGGACCGTGACGACCAGATTATTATTGTCAAGGGGGAGGGGTGCTGGCTGATTGACTCAGATGGCAAGCGATACCTTGATGGCGTGGCCTCTATGTGGACAAATGTTCATGGTCACTGCCGCCGGGAGTTGAACGAGGCTCTGAAAGAACAGGTCGATCGCCTGGAACATTCAACTCTGTTGGGACTGGGCAGCGAACAAAGTATTATTTTGGCAGCACAGCTGGCCAAAATAACTCCTCCCGGGCTTGACCGCTTCTTTTATTCGGATAACGGTTCGACAGCCATGGAAGTTGCGGTCAAGATGGCCTATCAATACCAGGTTCATGCGGGTCAACCGGAACGGAGCCGCTTTATAACCTTCAGGAATGCGTATCATGGTGATACTCTTGGTGCGGTGAGCGTTGGCGGGATCGACATTTATCATACAACCTTCAAACCGCTCATGTTTGATACCTTGCAGGCTCCGGCTCCCTATTGCTACCGCTGCGAGCTTGGCTGCAACAGACGTTCATGCAACTTGGACTGTATTGATTCACTCGAAGAGATTATGAAGCTCAATGCAGGACTGGTTGCCGGGCTCGTGATTGAGCCGCTTGTTCAAGGTGCCGGAGGGATGATTGTTCAACCGGAAGGGTTTTTGAGGCGGGTTAGAGATCTGTGTGACCGGTATGGTATATTGATGATTGCTGATGAAGTTGCTACCGGTTTTGGTAGAACCGGAGCGATGTTTGCCTGCAACCATGAGGGAGTCATACCGGATATCATGGCAATTTCTAAAGGTATCGCGGCTGGATATCTTCCGCTGGCTGCAACAGTGACAGGTGATAAAGTTTACTCGGCCTTTTTAGGCTCGTATTCCGAGTTGAAGACCTTTTTCCATGGTCACACATTTACCGGGAATCCGTTGGCCTGTGCCGTTGCTTTGAAAAGTCTGGAACTGTTTCAGCAGAACAATCTGCTGGCAGAGCTGCAACCTAAAATATCCCAGCTTAAACAACGACTTGATGATTGTGAAGTGCTGCCGCATGTCGGCAATGTGCGGCAGTGCGGTTTGGCCGCCGGCATAGAACTGGTTGAAAACAAGGAAACTGGGGCACCATATCCCTGGGAGGAGCAGATTGGAATCA
>JAQUCQ010000012.1 GCA_028686145.1 Desulfuromonadaceae bacterium
ATCTCGGTGGGCTTCACTTATCTTTACGTATTCGATTCCGTTTTCAAGGAGTATTCCGATCCTACCTGCCCTCGGAGTGACGTTACCAAACTATGTGTGCTGCTTTCAGGTGGAGTATTTGCGATAATTATCGCCTCCCTTTGAAATTTTACCTCTTATTCAGGTCGGTCGGAGCGCTACAGCCTCCTTCTTGCGGTTATGCTCAGGCGGAGTTTCTTCCATAAAAAACCTCCAAACCAGATTCACTTCCTTCTTTCTGATCTAAATATACCACCACTAATATAAAATAACAGTCTGTTTAATTTTTTTTATCAGGCGTATAATATGAAAGTTAATTTGGTCTGGTAGTCGATAAAACTTTTCCACGTAATATTTACTCTCCTTTCACCCTCCGCGAATTTTCACAACTTTTACCGGCCTGCAATTTGACTGTAACCTGACAGTGCTAGGATGCCTTCCACGCTGGAACAAGGGAGGGTACATGAGCGACAAGTCGGCAAAGTTGCATGTAGTGAAGGATATTCATCCGGTTGTATCTGCTTTTACTGCAGCAGCTGGTCTCATGCGTGGCATCTCAATTAAGCACTTTACCCCAAAGTCTCGACGTCGCGAGTTTGCGGTCCTCGAACGCAATCAAGATTCCCATCGAGGGCGTTGTCAGATTTTTCGCGAAAAAGGTGCTGGTACTGTGCCGACAATCGTATTGGGTGGTTTCGTACCGGATGCGACTGAGACGGTTGAATTCCAGCGCCCATTGTTGCGCCAGCATGGCTCAATCTACTATCTGAACTATTCTCGCGCCGGGTTTTGTCAGGAGATGTTTGCAGCGCAACTGGCCGATCTTATCGAGGAACTGGTTCGGAAAGGACAACGGCCACTGATAATGGGAATCAGCTTCGGCTGCGGATTGCTTTCGAGCTTTATGCGCACGGCCGAAGAACTGGTGCACGAAAGTGTCCGTGGTCTTATTCTGGTAAGTCCGGTCATTACCACCGATGACCTCATCAGGCCGATAGAGCAAAAGCGTGACGGCGTGAGAATACTGGAGAGCAACCTGAAGAAAATCGTGGCTGCCGACCCGTCCAATGAATTGGATATTTCAAAACACATTGAGCGTTCACGGCGCTGTTTTCAGGCTCTTTTCAACGCAGGAGGAGAAAATCGCATTCTCAGAGTCCGCCATCTTGCCATTCGAAAGAAAATCAATGACGTTATCGAACACACCACAGCGCGTGGCGGATTTGAAAGAGTCACGGCGCTACGGAATTTCCGCTTTCCTTTGCTTGGCAGAACACTTTTCCATGGGCCGGTACTGGTACTTCTGGCCGAAAATGAATCTGATATTCTGGTGCCTTCGTCACCGACCTTGAAACTTTTCAGTGAACCATCACTCTTTACCAGAATTTTTCCAGCTTGCCTGGTAAAGACGGTAAAATCGTATGTCGTTGGTGACGGTGTTGCCCATGCTTCACTTATCTTCCATCATGAAGCATACAATGCATTGCTGGATAGCTGGTATGGCAAGCTCCTCTATCCGCGGCTGAAGTTGGCGGTTTAAATGAGGATACTGGCACGAATACAACGTTCCGGTTTTATTCAGAGCTTGCTGCAGTCGCAGGCGATAAGACGGGCCGGTCGATGTAATCTCCGCGACCCGTTGGAGTCACAGCGGCAGATATTTCGAGGATTGCTCGATGCAGCGGTGACAACGCAGTTTGGCAGGGACAATATGTTTGCCCGGCTGAAAAACAGACCGTTTGATAGTGCCTATCGTGATTACACGAAACTCGTGCCGATTCGTTCGTATCAAGATTTTATGACGGATTATTTTTATCGTGATCAACCTGCTTCGGCTATTGGTCGTGTGGCTCCACACCTTGATAATATCACCTGGCCCGGCACCATCAAGATGTTCTGCGAAACCTCCGGGACTACGGCGCCGACCAAATTCATTCCATTCTCGTCACGCATGTTTGCAGAAAATCGCCGGGCCGCTTTGGACATGATGTCCTGCTATCTGGCAGCACATCCCCAATCACAGATACTGGACGGCAAGATTCTTTACATGTCCGGTTCTACCCGATTAAACAAGAGCATCCGCGGGGTCTGGTCTGGTGATATGAGCGCTTTGACGCTTCATTTTCGTCCCCGATATCTGGCATCTTTTGTCGAGCCGGGGGCAGCAATTTCTGCCCTGCCGTGGGAAGATAAGCTTCAGGGGATGGCAGAACTGCTGGTGCATGATGCCAGTATCCGCGCCATCTCCGGAGTTCCTCCCTGGATAATTCTGCTGCTGAAACGTTGTGTGGAGATCGGGGGCAAACAGATTCGGGAATTGCTGCCGAATCTGGAGTTGATTATTCATGCCGGCACCAGTATGACTCCCTACCGGAACGAATTTGAGAATCTGTTTGATGGGCGCCTTCCGAATTTGCTGGAATTACTCCCCTCATCCGAGGCATTCATGGCATTTCAGCAGCCCGGTGAAGATCAGATGCGTTTGATGCCGTATTATGGGGCCTTTTTCGAGTTTGTCCGTTTTGAAGATCTGGACGCTTACGGTAAACCGGCACCACATGCTGACGCGATTCCGCTGGAGCTGGTTGAAGCAGGGCAGCGGTACGCAGTGATCCTCAGCACCTGTTCAGGGTTGTGGCGTTACCATATCGGCGACACGATCCGTTTCAGTTCCACATCCCCCCATTTTATTGAGTTCACCGGTCGCGACCGCTTTCTGGACAAGCTGGAGGAAAAAATTACCCAGGGTGAGGTTGAGCAGGCAGTCGCCAACCTTAACCGCAATGGCCACTGGAATGTGCGCGAGTTCATGGTCGGCGCTGACATCCCGAACAGGAAGCATCAGTGGGTTCTGGCGGTGTCGGATGAAGGTATGGATACGAACGTTGCCATACGGGTACTGGATGTCACTTTGTGCGCCCTGAATGCCGATTATGCCGCTTTCAGGAGCCAGGGACGCATCAATGTGCCGGATGTAACGGTCGTACCAGAAGATGGCATTTACCGATGGTCGCAAATTGAACGCGGCACATTGGGTGGACAAAGCAAGATACCGCATATTGACCCGACCCCTGATTCATCCATGATTCAAAGCCTGCTCAGCTTCAGCGCCAATGCATGATCAGCACATATGGACGTGTTACGATTGTGTTAATGATTGGTGCAGGTATTGTAAAACTCCTGATGAGGTCTATACTTGTATCTAATTGTCAATTGATCTGGAGGCTACCATGGTATTGTATGTTATGCGGCACGCAGAAGCGGTAGACGGCAGCGAGACGTTGCAGGACGAGTGGCGCTATCTGACGGAGAACGGAAGGTCGGCAGCGAAAAAAATGAGTTCATCGATCGCCAAATACGGTCCCAAGCCGCGGTTAACCATAACCAGTCCTCTGACGCGAGCGGTACAAACAGCTGAAATTGTGGCTGAAAAAGCCTGCCGCAAAAATGTGGTTGTCACAAGCCGGCTCCTTCTTCCAGGAGCTGACGTCGGCCAATTGATCTCGCATTTAAAGGAATGCGGAGATGCCAAGCGAGTCATGGTGGTTGGTCACGAACCTCAACTCGGATTGTTGGTTGCTGCGCTGCTTGGCCGCGCGGATGAAGCCATTTCACTGAAAAAAGGGGCTTGCGTGGCTCTGGAGCTGCGCCCGGACAGGGATGATAAGCCAGCCGGGTTTCTCTGGCATCTGGCTCCCGGTAAAAAACGGGTGAAGTCGTTCAAAAAGGCCTTTCTGCAAAAATAGTTGCCTACTGAACGATTGCGATCTGAATCGATCTTCAACGGAATTAGTGAACTTCGCTTTATCTGAATGCACCGGGAGATGCTTCGGTGAATAATTTTGAAACACGGCCTGGTTAACCAGGCCCGTACCACCGCTTTGTTGTCTTAACGTCATGCTTGTATCAATCAAGCTCCTTCCTTCTATCTTCGTCATCAATCTGTCACAATCAGTTTTCCCACTTGTAACGCAAACAGTTCTGAATAGCGTGTAGAATCCACACGTTAATTGCTGCTCGTTCACGATGATTCCCTCTGTCACATTGCTGGAGGAGGTTCTGCCCCATGTTTGTAACAGCCGATAAAATCTTTTCCGCACCGTATAATATTCTTTCGCCAGCCAGGATTATACTGTTGTATTTATCTGTCGGGATAGGGTGGATATTTTTCTCGGATGTTACCACCGCTTGGCTGGTAAAGAATCAGCACCAGTTTGAACAGCTTGCTATTTTGAAGGGAATTCTTTTTGTTATCGTAACTGCCTCATTATTGCATCTGCTGATCCGTCATTATGCCCGGCAGCTTCGCTCATCCGAAGCAACATTTCACCTCGCCGAGCAGGAAATTAAGAAGCTGGCCTATTATGACCGTGAAACCGGTCTCCCCAATCATAACCTGCTGCTGGACCGGTTGAATCAGGTGATTGCGTTCAACAGCCGCAAGTGTAAAAATACGGCGGTCATTTATATCAGCCTGACCGGCTTCAAAGCTGTTGTCGACGCACGGGGCCACAGTGGTGGTTGCGAAGTGGTGCATGGCATCGCTGAACGTTTGGTTGCGACGGTGCGCGAATATGATACGGTGGCTCGAATCCATCGTGATGAATTCGTACTCGTGCTGGGCGGAACCGTGCTGGAGGGTGATGTTGCCATGATTTTGCACAAGCTCCAGTCGGTTTTTTCCGTGCCGATCAGACTGGGAACCGATGAGACAGTAATTCCTGCTTGTTTTGGAGTGGCCTGTTTTCCTTCAGACGGTGTGACGAGCGAACTGCTTTTGCAAAATGCCCATATTGCGATGAACCAGGCTCGTCAGAGTGGCGACATGTTTCAGTATTACTCCGAAGCACTTAACCAGAAGGCTGTCGAACACCTCAGTATTGAAACCGGTCTCCGCCGAGCGCTGGATGGTGGTGAATTTTATCTCTGCTATCAACCCAAGATGGATATTAACGGTGCGGACATTATCGGCATGGAAGCTCTTGTGCGCTGGCAGCGCCCAGGTTATGGCGTGATCACGCCTGACAAGTTTATCCCTGTCGCGGAAGAGAACGGCATGATCGTGCGTCTGGGGGCTTATGTATTACAGGAGGCTTGCAGGCAGAACAAGGCATGGCAGGATGCCGGATTGCCCAAGCTCAGAGTTTCCGTCAATCTTTCTGCCCGTCAGTTACGTGATAAAGCCTTTGTGCCGCTGGTTATGCAGACTCTTGCTGAAACCGGACTGGAACCGCAGTATCTTGAATTGGAATTGACTGAAAGTGCCCTAATGGGTGATGGGAGTGATACCGTCTGCAAGCTCCTTCGTCTGAAAGATCTGGGCATCGGCATTTCGGTGGATGACTTTGGCACCGGCTACTCTTCGCTCTCGTATCTCAAACATCTGCCGATTGATACGATAAAGATTGATCGCTCGTTTGTCCGCGATATTGTCAATGATCCCGATGATGCGGCGATTGTAGATGCTATTGTTGCCATGGCTCACGCGTTAAAGCTGAATGTAATCGCCGAGGGGGTTGAAACACGTGAGCAACTGGAATTCCTCCGTCAGCGAAAATGCCAGCAAGCACAGGGGTACTATTTTGCCCGGCCGCTTGATCCCCAGCAGTTTGAAGCCTTTATCGCTCAAGGAAGATCTGTTGGAGATATGTCGGTTTCCACACCTGATTTGTCCTCCTCAAATTTTAGCCTGGAAACGCATTTCTGTATGGAAGAACCTGTTCCACTGGGTCGCAGCAGCGGTCCGGATGCTGAATTAGGCATTACAGAGTATATCGGTGATATTTCTATCCCCGTTGTGCCTGCAAATCCCGCCGATAACCTTGCTGCGGTTCTCAAACGATTTCAGAACGATTCTGCACTGCAGGTGCTGCCCGTGGTTGATGATAGTTGCGCGGTCGGCATTATCAACCGCTCCACCTTTCTGGAAGAGCACGTCATCGGCATGAACGGGTTCGCTTTTCATATAAATCATTCAAAGAAGATGCGCGATCTGATGGTTCCAGCCACGCTGCAGTTTGAAGCAAATGCCAGGATCAGGGACGTTGCCCAGGCAATCCAGTTGCAAGAGGCTCATGTTCGGGTAGACAATATCTGCGTGAGCCGTAACGGAATCTATTACGGGGTTGTTGATGTCAACCGCTTCATCAACGCCATTACTGATATCAACCTGACACTGGCCAAAAGTGCCAACCCGCTGACCGGACTGCCTGGCAATGAGACTATTCAACGCGAGATAAACGAGCGGCTCCAGACGGGAGAAGACTTTGATATTGCCTACATCGATATTGATAATTTCAAGCCGTACAACGATTATTACGGATTTCAACGGGGTGATGTGGTCATAAAGGCGATCGGAGAAATCATCTCTGGTGTGACACGATCATCAGATGAGCAATTCTCCTGCTTTTGCGGGCATATCGGCGGTGACGATTTTATTATCATAACCGGAGCACACCATGCCGAGTACATCTCATCACAGGTTATTACGGCACTTGAGGAACACCTGCCCGTATTCCATGGAGAAAAGGATTTTGCCGCAGGTCGTTACAGTGCCGTAAACCGCAAAGGCGAACAGGAAACATTCGGATTGCTCTCAATTTCCATCGGTATCGTCAATACCCGCTTGACGCCGGTATCCTCATATGCCCAGCTGGCTTCGATTTCTACAGAGGTCAAGAAGGCTGCTAAAAGGTTGCCGGGATCATCGCTGGTTATCAATCGCAGGATACATGAGGAATAGAGGGGTGAAAATCGGACGGGGCGGGGAAATTATTCCCCGCCCCGTGTATGTGTGTCTATCAAAGAGATAAAACTGTTTCTCCGGTGAGATCAGTGGAGCTGGAACCTTGCCACCGCGCCTTGCAGACCTTCCGCCAGGCCGGACAGATTGGAGGCCGACGCGGCAGTCTCATGTGATCCACGGGCGGTGTCCTGGATGATATCGGTCATGCGATGGATATTCTCCGTAATCTCGCTGGTGGTCGCACTTTGTTCTTCAGCGGCTGTTGAAATCTGGTGTACCTGGCCGCTGACTGCATCGATTTCGTCCAAAATCTGCTGCAATGCCGTTCCTGAACGTTCGGCATCGATGGTGCCGGTTTCTACCTCCCGTACTCCCTCATCCATAGCGGTAACGGCGCTACGGGTCTCAGACTGGATCGCCTTGATCATCTCGCCGATCTCGCGAGTGGCCTTGGTGGTCCGTTCTGCGAGTGCGCGAACCTCATCAGCCACGACGGCAAAGCCGCGCCCCATATCTCCAGCACGTGCTGCTTCAATGGCGGCGTTCAGTGCCAGCAGGTTGGTCTGGTCGGCAATATCCTCAATTGTGGCGACAATGGCACCAATCTGGTCGGAGCGCTCCCCGAGCGAGTCCACGGTCCGGGCAGTATCTTGCACCCTGACGGCTATTCGGCGCATCCCTTCCACCGTCTGGCGAACTACATCGGCGCCATCCTGTGCTGCTCTGCTGGCTCGCTGAGCGCTCTCCACCGCTACCTGGCAGCTATGAGAGATGTCATTGCTGGTTGCAGCCATCTCTTCACTGGCAGTAGCAACGCTGATGGTCTGGGTAGCGGCAACCTCAGCACCATTTGCGATTTCGGTGGCGGTCCCCTGCAGCTCTCTGGTTGAGGCTGCTACTTCCGATGAAGTGGTTGTGACTTTGGCGATCAATTCCCGGAGCTGCTCGGTCATGACGGTAAAGGAGCGGGCCAGACTGCCTGTTTCATCGCGGCACGTTGAGTCCACCCTGACGGTAAGGTCGCCGTCGGCTACCTGTTGAAAGCTGTCGCGCAGGCGCAGGAGCGGTGTGCTGATTCGTCCCGACATAATCAATCCGATTGCAATAGCCACAAGCACAGCTGCCAGTGCCAAAGCGGCCGAGATAATCAGAGCCTTATGGGCGAGGGCAGTGTTGTCGGCGGCAGTTTCACCAGCATGCTTCACACTGACTGCAGACATCTTTTCCAGCGAATGCATCATCTGGTTGGCCTGCCTGGAAGCATCGCCCCTGGCGATTGCCAGTGCCTCTTCGCTCTTGCCGGCCATTGACAGTTCCATCATTTGGTTCAGCAGTGGCTGGTAAGCCTGGTACGCTTCCTTAAACTCGGCATAGGCGGCCTTTTCTTCGGCGCGGTTCAGAAGTTTTTCATATTTGGCGGTTATTGCATTCATGGTCTCAAGGTTTGTCTTGATGTTGTCCACCGCCTCTTCCCGATCATCGGGGTCAACTGCGGTGATCATGGCACGGGTCACGATGCGGTTCATAAGAAAGGCCTGGGTTATCTCTCGAAGTTGTGCCAAGGGGAGGGCTACCTCTTTGTACATGAAATCATCAGCCTTTTTCATGGTAGTTACGTTAATGATGGCAACAGTGCCTAACACACCGGAAAAGACCGCCACGACAAGAAATGCGGCAACCAGCTTTACTCTGATACTTAAATTATCAAACATTTTAAACATATGTGATTCTCCTTAAAAAACAGATTTTGTCTTTTGTGGAATTGCATCGAGGGAGGGAGGAGGTTTATTTTGCGCGTACCATATCACTCCGAATGATCGGTAGTCAAAGCAATTTACACGGGTTTTCGGGGGAATGGTATTTTAATTATAAAAATGCTTCGTGAAAAAAGAATTTTTCGCGCAAACAGATAGGGAGGCAGAAGAACAGATCAGGCTTTTGCAATTATGTGCTTGGGCTGTAATGGCGTTTAAGCCAGCGGCTCAGGCCGTCAAGGCCGGGAAAGAGGACTCGCTCATTTACGTTGGCCTGGTCCAGTTTGTCGCGGATTTCCCATTTGAGGGCAGCAGGTATGATTATTCTTCTGGAAATGCCCGGTTGGTTTTCCAGCCACGATTCAAGAGCCATGGACGGGTCTGACATGACGGAGCAAAAAGCATGCTGATTGACTATTCTGTCATCTATGGAAGGCGGCTCGAAAAATATTGTCAACTTGTCATTTGCCAGTGCATCAAATTCGGGCAACGAATTGACGACTTCCGAGAGCATCCCGACCGTCATAACGTTGGCACCTTCGTCTGCAAGTTTTTCTTTTAGTGTTTGCGGCAGCAACTCATGTGCTTTGGCATAATTAACCGCCCAGATAACGCCATCAATATTGAACTTTTCAATGTTTGATGTTGCAAAATGCATGGCGATAAAGGGTGAATACGTCCAATCCAGCAGTCTGGTCGGGAGGCCGTAGTGCTGTGCAACTGAAAGCCAGTGCCAGAGAGAGTCGCGCTCAACAATATTTCGGTGGGCGTATTTTTTGAAGTTTCTCAGCAGGTGCCTTTCCAGCTCAACATACTGGCCACCTAAGCGCATTAACGTTGTATCAAGGCGATAGCTGGAGTCTGACAACCCCCTGAAAGCAAAGCGCGAACGGAACCGTCGTATATCCTCGTTCCATGAATCAGCAAAAAGTTCGTTTAGCAATTCATCCCAAGAGTTAATCCTCAGTGTTTCCAAAATAACCGAGCCTCCAAAATTTGATTATTGTGGTGTTTGTTTTTACCGGTATTGACCAGATGTTCATTACTTACATACCATGAATTCAAGGAATTAAAAGCCGGAAACTTCATTAGCAGAGGAGGGTGTTTTAATCATTCTTTCTCGGCGCAGATAACTGCAGAACCTTCTTCCGGCATAACCTGCTGCGTATCGAGGGTAAGAATGGTGCTGTAGGTCTGGCTGCTGTCGGGGGCGTTCGTATGTGTAAAGGACCGTGCCTTGAGCCCCATGCGCGCCATTCGTTCCGGGTCGGAGATCATGAATCTGATGGCGGTGACCAGTTCGCTTGTGCTGCCGGCGTGGAACACCAGACCGGTTTCACCGTCAATCATCAGCTCGCGTGGCCCTCCTTGGTCGGAGACTATCACCGGCAACCCGGAAGCCTGCGCTTCAAGCACTACGTTGCCGAAGGTGTCGGTGGCGCTTGGGAACACGAACAGGTCGGCCGAGGCATAGCCCTGTTGCAGTTGTTCACCTGCCAAATAGCCGGTAAACAGGGCCGGATATCCTTTCAGGGATGCCTCCATTTCCACCCGGTATGGGCCATCGCCAATAACTGCAAGAGCAATTGCCGCTCCACTGTCCACAAGTTCCCTGAAAGCATCGACCAACATCTCCAGCCCTTTTTCGCGCGAGACTCGCCCCACATAGAGCAGCACAACTTTGCCAAGACCGATGCCACGGCTTTTCCAGAAACTTGGATTGCGTCTTTCCGGAGAGTACGTATCCGTATCCACCCAGCGGGGAAGCGGCTTCATCCGTTCCGGTGGCAGGCCTCGTGAAATGAGTTGTTCCCGTGTTCCGGAAGAAGGCACCATCACTTCTTCCATCTGGCCGTAAAACCAGATCATATAGCTCCAGGCAGCTTGCTCCAGGAATTCGTCGTTGGTCAGACTGCGCACATATTGAGGAATATCGGTGTGATAGGTGCCGGCAACCGGTATGTCCATCAGTCGTGCAATCAGAAGCCCTAAAAGCCCGACGGTGCCGGGAGTGCTGACATGGATACGGGTGAAGCCTTCACGCTCGATAAATGCCATCACGTCCAGAACCGGCGGAAAATTAAGCTTCAATTCCGGATATTCCGGCAGGACGAAATCACCCACGGACATAAATTTTTTCACCCCTAGGGCTGCATCATCTCCATCATCACCTGAAGTGATAACCATCAACTCAACCCCGCGATTGCGGGCGGTGCTTATCAGGCGTTTGATGGTAATGGCCACGCCGTTGATCTCGTCCAGGGTGTCGGTAAACAGAGCAATCTTTTCAGGGGCCTCTTTGTGATGCATTTCGGGTAGGGCGCCGGTGAGATTTCGTATCAGCTCTTTGCCTTTATGCTGATGGTGAAAGGCGAGGTAATAGGGCGAAATAAGGGTGTGTACCAAGCCGATGGTGCCGATCGTGTTGAGGTAGTCAAAAAAACCGGCGTTACGCGGCAATGTCATCAGACGGTTTGTATAGTGGAAAATAAGGCGGTTTGCCAGCCGGCTGGTAACGGCAAATATCTTGTGGTTGCTGTCGGCAGTACTGATGCCGTTCAGGAACCTGTTGTCATTCAACAACTGGCGTGCCTCGGAATCAAGAATTGCTTCAAAACTTTTCCCTGTATGATTGCGTGAAGCGGGCAGATTTTTAAGAACGAACAGCCGGACTTTTTCGATAAACGAGCCTTTGTCCGCACCAATGTTGAAGAATCGGTCGAGCAGGGCACTGACAAAGGGTGTTGTACCACGTCGCCGCACACCCAGTCGCTCCCGGTAGAAACAATGGGCGATGCCATACAGGCTGTGGGCCATCGTCAACGGGCCACCGTCCTCGCCATCGGCCCAGCTGTCGCCCGATTTGACGGCGTCAATAAATCCGTCGATGGTGGGAGTGTCGTAGACGGTTGTGTGTGCCCGGCCGATAAACAGCCCGCCATGGTCATCGGACCCGCCTACGACACCCTTGACCCATGGGGTCGCGCCATACGGTTGCAGGTCATACTTGTTTGACAGCCGCTCTATGGATGATGCGGTGAGTGACGAGACCATGCGTTTGGTAAAACCGTTGAAACGGTGAGCCCGGCAACCGTTCTTGGTTTCGAATACGGTAAAGAGAAGTAATGACCGCTCTATAATCTCCAGAGTCAACTTATCATTCTGGGCATAGAGTGGGTGAGCCATGAAGTGGGCAATTTTTTCAGCATGAAGATATGCTACCATTTCGTACACATTCTTGCGCAGTTCCAGAATTAAGCTGAACTGGGCTTCAGAGATATGCAGTACAACGACATGCACCTTGCAGCCGTTTTCCGGGAAATGGGCCGTTATCTCGGAACTGATAAATGTCCCGGGCAGATGCCCGATTTCCAGGGCGCCGGTAATGGCATTATGGTCGGTTATGGTGACGTAATCCATGCCGTGTTCGCGGGCAACCCGGTACAGGTACTGCGGCGAAGTATAACTTTCCGGGACATTGAACTTGCGCATGGCCCAGTAGGTCGGCTTGTTGGAATGGCTGGAGTGAACGTGCAGATCGGCTTTGTAAGAGTTCATGTCTGGTATCATTATCATATCAATGTCACAGAATTGTTGAGGTTATGTAATTATTGTGTAGAATGTTGCCTGTACACTCAAAAACCTTGTGGTAGGCCGCCTGTAACCATGTTGTAACTTGTATAATTCCCGGGTTTGAATAGTATGGATGGTAATGCGAAATCTCACGAGTCATAGCATTCTGGAATGTTGTGGATGTCTGCTGCTTGCTGCGGCACTCTTCCTGGTGCCGGCACGGTTATGTTTTGCTGGCAATTTCACAAAAACAGTGGAGCATTATACCGTGTCATCATTGGGTTTTACGGTTGGTGATGCCACCACCACCCAGCGCATGACGGAAGTGGGAGGTGAACCCGGTGTGCAGTTTGAAACCAGAACGGCGGTCAAAGCATCGTTTCTCTGGATGGGGTACAGTCTTGATACGATTGAAAAAGGCACCCTGCAAAAATCCGGCTTGGTCAGCTATTCCCGCAAGGGCCGGGATAATGGGGCCATAATTGACATTGAAGGGAGGTTGGAGGATTCCTCCTTCCGATTTGATGTGCATGAGAATGGAGTGGTGCGTTCCGTCGTCATTCCTCGCAGCAGCTACGACTACACTACCATGGAGTGCCCGGAAGCTCTGATTGAGTTTGCGGAAAAACCACAGATTACACTGAGAGTGCTGGACGTGGGAAAAATGGCTGTGGTGAAGCGGGATTACCGTCTTGTCCGCAATACATACTATACGGTTGCCGGAAAAGAGCACCCGTGCCGGATAGTGGATTTTTCAGACCGGAATAAAAAAGCACGGCGCTGGGTCTTCTGGGATGGTTCGGCGGTTATACTGTACCGTCAGGACAGCAGAGGAGAGAAGGAATCATATTCTGTCCAGGCGACGTCGGTGACCAAGGGGCTGTAACCGGAAACCTTGCACCCCTGATTCCGTTGTTTATTCTGGTAATAGACTCCTCCCTTTCTATCCTATCATTAAGATGTAACAGAACTTTTACACGGCACGAACACATTCGTCACAATTTTCATATATGATCAATACCATGATCAACCCTCCTAGTGCATCGCCAGTTCGACCGGTGTCCCAAAGAATCTGCCCAGCCTTCTTAGTCCCGCTGTTTTCTGCCAACCTGAAAACAGATACATCATGCGCCACTGATACGTCCAGAAAAACGGCGGATTGTTCAGACCAATTTCCGCGAGGGAGTGCTCATGATTAGAGAACATACGTCCGAAGTGGGGATTGCGCCGGAAAGCACCCGCAAAATCTTTACACGGTTAGGAGTGTCTTTCGCTTCACGGGAGGATCTGGCGGCCACATTGCCTTTTTCTCTGCATGATGTGACCGCCGGTTCGGAGAGCGAGCTTCAGGCTGTCGTGTGCGGAGCAAAAGAAGATGTAGACCTGCCGCTGATTATCGAACAGTCTAATTTCTTCGCCAACATGATGAAGAGGGCCGCGGCGGGCGAGATGCCACACAAGGTTGTGGCCGATCTGGAACGGTTTCTGGCGGACAATCCTTCACAGGCGTGGGAAAACAGCTGGGTGCGATTTCCCCGCCGAAACCTGTCCCGCTTTGCGCAGGATGTCTTTGAAAAAGACCTGCTGGCAGATAAAAAGAATCCGGCGGGCGGCACACGTGCCGACTCAAGCCGTTTCATGTTCAGGGGTGCCTCCGGTGAAGAGATGCTGCGGCTGCCGATCAGCTATCTGATTAAGCTGGCTCTTGCCGACCTGCTCGGCTCCCAACAAATACTCCCCGCTATGATCCGTCAGACCGGCATCAGTTTGATGGAACACTTTCTGAACGACAACACCTCGCCGGAAACCTTTTCCTTCAACGTCGTATCTCTCACTCCCACGTCCGGCATGGGGAGAGGTATTGCCAGGGAAACTGCCATCCGCTTTCTTATGACGCAATTGCTGGTGATGTACGCCAACCAGGCGTTTGGCATTGCCGGGCGCGGTCAGCAGGCGATGACCTGTTTTGCCCCCCACCCGCCGGTCCGGCAAAAGGAGTTGAACAACCACGTTTCTGACAGCTTCTACCGGGACCTGTTCATGAGCCCCTGTCTTTCCGGGTGGGACCGCGGGGAAGACAAGTTCCGCTACATGCAGCTCTGCCACCAGGTGTTGTCCCGCAGCCAGCTTAATGCGGTCGCCAAGTTGAGGGATGCCGGCATCATCCTCACCAACCTTGTTTCGCTGCCGAATCTTTCCAATGTCTGCCTGGCCAACAACGGCACCCATATCAGCATCGGCAGTCGGCGCTTGACGCAGGCCCTGGCAGATAGTGGTTCCGGTTTTTCCGCCCTGCACGAAAAACATTTTGGGGATTTGGCAATTAAGATTAGTGAACACTTCCTGCCGCTTTTCGTCGGCACCTATACCGCAGCCCCCTACCGGTTGGCTTTTGCCGATTTTCATCCGGAAAAGGCACTCGGGTTTCTTCCCCACGAGCTGGACTACACCCACCTGAGAATGATCTGGCGCCGTTGGAAAAAGAAAGCTGATCTTTCCATTTTCGGCCAGCCGCTCACTCCCTTCGGTCCGGTTATACTGGACAAGATAGTGAGCTCGGTTTTCAGGTTAAAGGGTGATTTTGTCCCTGATTATCGGCTGGTGGATTACCTGGTCAGCCTGCTGTCCACTGAGCAAAGTCCCGGGTTGAACGGGCAAGTGGGCAACAGTGACCGGCTGCGCCGCGATCTGGCCGATATGGGAGTGTTCGATGAACAGATGTCGGTCTATCTGCTCTACAAACAGCGTGAATATGCCAAAATGGGCTTTTCTGGCTTCGAAGGGCGCTATTACAGCGTGTTCGAAAATTTCGGAGAAGATATGGGACGTGCCGCCGACCTGCAGACTCTGGTTACGGCACTGGCCTATAAATACATGGCGCTCGGCACGACCCATGTGCACATTCCGGATGTCCCCTCGGTAGAGAGCGAACGGCGGCAGATATTTTTTGGTGCGGCCATCGGCATCCCCACTTTTTTTGTACGTAAGGACAGTGCCAACGCCTTTCTCGACAAGATCCTCAAAAAAACCAAAGGCATCCGCCTCAGCCACCGCTACCCCGGGTATCTCCGTGTGCAGATCAATGAGTATCGGCGGGCCCTGATTCTAATAATCAGGGAGGATGCGGCCGACCTGGTCGAGCTGATGGGGCTGCACGACACCCTGAATGACCTTGAAATGCGCATCAACGAACCAGCCCTTCATTCCGCTGCCGGGCGTTTGACCGCCGGCATCCTCGACGAGGCGGGCGGATCGTCACCCCTGCGCGTCAATGCCCGCGAATTTAACACCGCTGCCGAGCGCTACTACCGCACTACGCTACGTCAGCGGCATATGGATGAGGCGTTCGGTTTTCTGTCCCAGGACTGTCTTGTGCTTGACCGGGAGCAGAACTCTCTGGATGAACCGCACCGCACAGCCCTGCGCGCCATCCTCCAGGGACAGGACGCTGCCGGGTTTGTTGCAGCCGCCAAAGAGGATGTGCTGCACGAGCGGGCTGACATTGCTACCATGCAGCGAATGATGAACCTGATACTGTTCAAGGTGTCTCTCGACCAGAATACAGACACGCGCCTAACTGACAATCAAAGGAGTGTTCCGGATGATGCAGCACCAGTATATCGAGCGGGATAGCGGCATGGTAGTCACCGAACAACTGTTGGGAGACTGGATGGTGTGTCTTCTCTATCATGGCGTGCGCGAGAGCAGTACCGCTCTGTTCAAGATGTTAACCAGCAGCCGGTCGTCCCATATTCTGAGTTTGGTCAATTTTGACCGTCCCGTTCTGAATGAACGTGCCTTTCTCACCACTTGTGGCATTGACCTGTCGGAGTGTCTTGACCCGTCCAGCCAGCTGGATACGCCCCGTAAAATCTTCGAGCGGAAGATCCGCTACTGGGAGTGCCGTCCCATGCCGGCTGAGACAGATGTGATCGTCTCGCCTGCTGATGCGCGGGTGCTGGTTGGGTCCTTCCGGGAAACGTCGTTGATTTTTTTGAAGGATAAATTTTTCTCCTTCGAGGAAATGTTCGGTTGTGGCACCGGCGAATGGCACACATTTTTTGTTGGAGGTGATTTTGCCGTATTCCGCCTGACACCTGACAAATACCACTACAACCACACTCCGGTATCTGGAGAGGTTGCTGATTTCTATGTCATTGACGGCGATTACCATTCCTGCAATCCGACGGCTGTGGTCAGTGTCGCCACTCCCTACTCCAAGAACAAACGGGTAGTGACGATCATCGATACCGATGTGCCGGGCGGCACCGGTGTCGGCCTCGTGGCGATGGTCGAAGTGGTGGCCCTGATGATCGGCGACATCGTCCAGGCATACAGCTCTGAAGCATACAACGCGCCGCAGGCGGTCGAAAAGGGGATGTTTCTGCAGAAGGGACAGCCCAAGAGTCTTTACCGCCCCGGCAGCAGTACCGACATACTGATATTCCAGGAGGGACGCATCAATTTTGCGCAGGACATTCTGGATAACATGGTCCACACGGGTGCTTCGAGCCGCTTTACCCAAGGATTCCAGAAACCTCTGGTGGAAACGGACATACAGGTCAGATCCGTGCTTGGCACGGTACGGAAAAGGGGGCTGCAGTGATGGTATCCGTGACACTGTGTGCCGCAATAATGTTTCTGTCCGTTTATTTCTGGTGGGGGTTCAAGAAGCTCCCCGGCGAAGGGTGGCAGATCGTTGCATCGGTGCCGGCATTCCGAACGGAGCAGGGTGACTGGAAGGGGATTAACTTCACCTGGTATGGTGTGCTGACTGCCAATGCCTATCTGGTCGCAGTAGCGGTACTGCTGGTGCTGATGGGGGCTGCTGGAGTGCCGCCGCTCGGCACAGCCGCTCTGGTGGTGGTCATGCTCTGTTGCTGTGTGCCGGCCTCGCGGTTGGTGGCACGGATTGTCGAAAAGAAGAGCGACACCTTCACGGTCGGCGGGGCAGTTTTCGTCGGCATCCTGATCACCCCCTTCGTGATAGCGCTGCTCAACCGCACCGCCGGGGAGACGCTGGCATTTCATATCCCGATCATGTCGGCCTGTGCCGCCATCTCCATTGCGTACGCCTTTGGCGAAGGGCTGGGGCGGTTGGCCTGCATCAGTTTTGGGTGTTGTTATGGGAAGCCGCTAGCGGCCAGTTCGGGGCTGGTCAGAAAATTGTTCACCGGCCGCGGCTTCGTGTTTTTCGGCAGCACCAAAAAAATCGCTTATGCCGGGGGGCTGGAAGCTGTCGAGGTAATCCCGATTCAGGCGGTCACCGCCATTTTTTATACCGTCTGCGGGCTTGTTGCCGCCGGGCTCTATCTAGCGTCGCATCACATAAGCGCATTTTTGTTTGCCACCATCACTACCCAGGGATGGCGGTCCTTTTCCGAAACCCTTCGGGCCGATTATCGCGGAGAGGGTACCTTTTCCGCATATCAGATCATGGGGGTGGTCGGTATAGCATATGCGGTAACGGTGGCATACGTTTTTGCCGGTGAGCCAATTGCTGTTCCCGATCTTTCCGCCGGCCTGAAAAGCCTCTGGAACCCGGCACTGATTCTGTTTCTGCAAGGCATCTGGATGGCAATTTTCTATTATACGGGGCGCAGTACAGTAACCGGAGCCACGCTCAGCTTTCATGTGCATCACGACCGGATTTAACGCACCTGCCGCTCAGCGGTTAAAGGGTGTCGTAGGGCGGATGTTCTTTCCTGTGCTGAAACGGTTTCAGAATGTCCTGACATGTGGACTCACAGCGCAGAAAAGTGCCCAGTTACTCTGTGTGGGGTTTGCCTTCGGAGTTATGCCGCTCGTGTGGGGAACGTCGTTGATATGTATCGTGGTGGCCCACATTCTCAAACTCAACCATGTGGCGTTACAGTCGATCAACTACCTTCTCTATCCGCTGCAACTGGTACTCCTGCTCCCCTTTTTTATGTTGGGCGCACGGCTGTTTCCCTGGGGGCCGCCGCTGCCGCCGCATCTGTTTGCCGCAGTGCTCAGGAACCCCGGAACGTCATGGTACCTTCTGTGCTGGATAACGCTCAAATCGCTCGCAGCCTGGCTGGTTACCGTTGTTCCGGTCGCTGTGCTCGCCTACGGACTACTCATGGCTCTTGCGTTCATGAAAAATGCTCACACACCCAGAGTCTGAATGTAGGCGCATCTGGGGATAGGAGACAATATGCCGGGCCCGTATGCTCACATTACACTGCTCCATGAACTCATGCGACCAGGCACCTCTGAGTCGCTATTTAATTCATCCGCCGGGTTTCTTGACGCTCTGGAACAGTATTTCCCCTACTGTGTATTGGGCGCTGTGAGCCCTGATTATCCCAATCTTGCCCGGCACGATGATACTGCTGCCTGGTGGGCGGATGCCATGCACTGCACCAGGACAGGCGAGATGATTGCGAGCGGGGTCAGGCGCCTTAACGGTACGGCAGGCGCCGTCCATGACAAACAGCTGGCATGGCTGTTGGGCTATTGCGCACACGTTGCGACCGATGTGACCATTCATCCCGTGGTGCAGGCCAAGGTGGGAGCCTATGCTGAAAACCAGCGGCACCACCGCGTCTGCGAGATGAATCAGGACAGTCACATCTATCGCAGGATGAATCTGGGAGAAATCGGCGCATCCGACGCCTTTGCCCGCATTGTTGCACAGTGCAGTGATGCCGATGACGCAACCCGGCTTGACCGCGACATCGTCACTTTCTGGGAAGGCATGTTTGGAGATGTGTATCCGCACCAGTTCGTTAAATATCCGCCAAATAGTGCCTCATGGCACCGAGAATTTGTTGCCAAAGCCGCTGATTGCAGGGCCGGGGAGGCGCGGCTTTTCCCACTTGCCTCTGTCATAGCCGCAAAGATGGGGGGGGCCTATCCGGCATATAAAACGGTTGACCGGCAGTACATAGAAGAGCAGATGGTGCCGTCTGACCCCCCCTGCCTTCTCCATTATGACAAGATCTTCGATCATGCCCTCGAAAATGTTGCGAAGGTGTGGCGCTTGGTGGAGCAGGCCGTGTGTGCTGCCGATCCGGCATATATGCATCCGTTTGAAGAGTGGAATCTGGACACCGGGCGCGATGAGCATGACAGGCTTGTTTTCTGGTAACATATACCTTAGATTAGGTTTTGTACCTTCAGGCTAAGGAGTGACCAATGAAGATAATTGCCGTTTATAACATCAAGGGTGGTGTCGGTAAAACGGCCACATGCGTCAATCTGGCCTATTCCTGTGCGAAGAACGGCATGAGGACGCTGCTGTGGGATTTGGATTCGCAAGGAGCCTCAAGCTATTATTTCAATGTGAAACCCGAGGTTAAAGGCGGGACGAAGAAACTCTTTAAAACCAAAGCGATTGGCGATCTCGTTAAAGAGACTGATATTGACTGTCTGGACCTGTTGCCGGCGGATTTTTCCTATCGGCATATGGACCTGTTTCTTGATAGCGAGAAAAAACCAAAAAAACGCATGGGCGAATTTTTGAGCCGTTTTGAAGATGATTATGACGTGCTGTTTTTGGATTGTCCCCCCAGTTTTTCGCTGGTGTCGGAAAACGTTTTTAACTCGGCTGACGTCATGCTGGTGCCGCTCATTCCAACAACGCTGTCATTGCGCACCTACGGTCAGATTCTGGATTATGTCAGCGAACACAAGAAACTTACCCTCAAGTTGATGCCGTTCTTTTCAATGGTGGACAGGCGCAAGAAACTTCACCTTGAAACCATGGAAACAGGCCAGATCGATATCAAAGGGTTGCTGCGTACAACCATCCCGTATCTTTCAATTATTGAGTATATGGGAGTGAAAAGAGCACCGGTAGGAGTCTTTGCACCCAAAAATCAGGCAACGGAACTGTTCGACCAGCTTTGGACGGAGGTCGTTCTTCGAGCAAAGCTGAGCAGCGGGAATGAATAAATATCTCACGTACAATAACTCTGCAGAAACGGTCAAAGGGGGATACGACATGTATATTGCCAGAGACAAAAATAGCGATCTTTATCTCTTTAGCGAACTTCCCAGTCGGGGTAACGAGTGCTGGTGGGCTCCGTCAGGAGTCGACGGCACCTATCTTCGTCTCGATAAATCGTTATATCCGGACGTTAGCTGGGATTCCGGGCCCTTGAAGGTGGAGTTGTCGGCCGTTAAGTCCGGGTGAGAGCGTTGAGAAAGGCCATTCGTGTTGAGTAAGGGGGGCTGTGGACGCCAACAGGCACAGATCCGTCACGTAATTGTATGAAAATTTACATGATTGTAACACTGCACTGATGAGAAAAGTGATACATACGAGCGGGTATTCATTAGGATGCATTTTTACCGTCATTTATCAGGCTGGCGCCGATGTTGTAAATCAATGCATCCACATGACGTGAGGTAAGGTCTTAAACTCAACAGGGAGGCTGCAATGAGCAAAAAGGAAAAAGCGGAGTTTGCGTTGGCTGATGATTTAAAGGCGATGGTTGCACTGGTTCCCAAGCTGAATTCATTTATTAAAGTGCATAAGGAGATCGCAGCCGGGTACCAAAAGTACCGCAAAAACGGCGGTGAGGCGATTCCTGGTATTGAGAAGCATCTGGGCAGCAAGGAGCAAGAGAGTGCCGCTCCGGTGAAGAAAAAGAAAGCCGTTACGACAACAGGTGCCACGGCTCCTGCAGATGATACGGAGGCAAAAAAAGCCAAAAAGAAAGTAAAAAAATAATTCATTGACCGGAGCAAGCATCTCCAGAAAGAACTGTGAGATGCTTACTCATTCTCAGAAAGAAATTTCTTCTCATTTAAAAAATAAACTCCCCAACCCCAGCGTTCGCCTCACATCCCACAGATTCATAAACAGCGCGTCGAAACGCTCGTGCTCCACCTGTTCCTCTTCACGTTCCCAGAAAAAGAGCCTGCTGGCAGGATACAGGTAACCGAACGGATAGGCGGTCATGCTGACGTGCCGCCGGGCGATCTGACCTACCGGGTAACGGTAGATGCCTTCCTGTTGCCGAACAATAATCTGGGCCTGCTGGCGCACGAGCCGTGCCCTTGCCAGCAGCGCTGCTGCAGAACGTGACTGGCTGTCCGATCGCTTCGCCAATAATGCCTTTAATGTCAATGCCCGGTGGCTCGCCCGCAGAGCGGTCACCCGCAGGCCGCGCTCAAGTTCAGACAGCAGCTTGTGCTGAATTTCTCCGATTTGTGCCGCAGCGCGCAGTTGTTCGATTCTCTCCTCCAGCAGATCCACAATTTCACCCATATGCAGCGCATACTTTTCAAGATCAGCCACCGGCTGCGCCAGAGCCTGTCGTGCTTCTGCCGGTGTCGCATCATTCAGCAGCCACCCGTAGCGGAATTTCGGTTCCGGCTGAAACGGTTTGTTGAAGGGAGGTGGCAACTCCGAGAAAGGGGTGAGCGCCGCCATGAAACGGAGCAGCTCCTTGTCTTTCAGATACTGGTTCTGCAGCGCCAGGGCCTGTGCCATCAACCGCCGCAATGTCTGGTCGTTACACAGCTCCGCCAGTCGTGACAGGGGAGATGTCGGACGCTCCGTACCGTTATCCTGCAGCTGCCATGACCAGCGAGCGATGCTCCAGTCTATCAGCCAATACCCCCATTCCCAGCCGGATGAAAAAGTGAGATGGCCGTTTACACCGAGAGATGCCATGGTCTTGATGTCGCTCCAGCGGGCGTCCAGATACGGTAAGAGCAGCAGCGGTACCGACGTGTCGAAGCCGACCCAGTATGACGATTCCGGCCAGTACCAGGTCTGCCGCAGTGGCTGCTCCGTGCGTGCGAGCTGCAGCATGAAACGCTGGTTTTTGTTGCCATAGACCGGAGCTTTCTCCTCCGATACGGAATAGCACATTACCGAATGTATCAATATGCCGCTGCTTGCACACTGTGGTTCACGCGGGGCAGCGGTGCCGCCGATGACATGGGTTGCACACAGCACCACGGCGTGGTAGCGCTCGGCTACCTGGCGCTCCAGATGGGCCTGGATGTTCGGCAAAAGCCTGTTCAGAAAAGGCAGATGTTCACCCATGGTCGGCTCCAGGGAAACAAAATCCCACGGGGCCTGAAAGAGCCATGCGAGGGTGCTGTCTACCTGGCGACGATAGCCTGGATATGGTCTCAGCAGGGTAATGGCCTGGAAGGCCTGCTGCTGGATCATGGACAGGGAAATTTCCACTCCGCATCGAATGCCGCGCTGGTGGGCATACCCCACGATTCGTCGGGCGTAGTCCGGCCAGGTAGCGCGGTTGATACCCCGCAGCAGGTAAAACTGGAAAGTGTTTTGGCCGTTGCGGGCCAGCCAGTCAATATATGTTTTTACATCATCGAAAGCACCCGGCAGTGAAGGGTCATGGAGCTGGCTCGTTAATTCAATCGGGTGCAGGGTATGGAGATGAAAGCCTCTGTTTTCAAAGCGCGGTTTTCCCTGGAAAGTGAAGGCCTGTTCAAGCGGCCAGCGATGATAACGGGGGATGATGGATTCCCGTGGATGATAAAAACAGAATCCCAGTTTTTCCTGAAGCAGGTCATACAGGCCGCTGGAGATACCTTCTGCCGTAGCAGCCTGGAGGCGAAGTATATTAATGCCCGAGACGTTTGCGGCATGCCACCGATAGGATGCATCCGGGGCTGTTGCACAGGGAAATGGGTGCGTTGCAGTACACGTCGTCTTGCCTGGAAGCGTGGCAGGAAGGATGATTCGTACCGCTCCGTTCCTGCTGTTGAGTGAAACGTCCGCTCCCGGAAAAGCCAGCAGGAGAAGAGAGCGGGTATCATGGACCGCAGTGCGTACGACAGGATTGTTATGAAGTTCAGGTGAGGTCTCAATGGTAATTCGTAACCGGGCTGCCTGGCACCGCGAGGCGCACATCAGCAGCAGAGCCGTTGCCAATGCACACAGGAGCAGGTTTGCCCCGGTCCGTGCCCGGACTTTAGGCAACAATTCGGCCACGATCCGGCATCACCTTCACAGCTGCCGGGCCATGGTCGACAAAATTACCGTTACCTACACCCATTATGCCGGCAGCGGTGCAAGCCCCGGGTACACAATTTCCCGGATTGGTTCTTTATGGTTCACTCCGTATGACAACGCCTGTTCCAGGCGGAATTTTCCCACCATGGACCGCAGATCGGTGGCCATGGTGTTCAGCCCGGCTGCCGCCGTGGCAAATTCCTGTGTTCCGTCGGCATTTGCGGCAATTGTCACGGTTACGCGCTGAATGTTCGTGGATATCTCGTAGATTGAGGCGCTTTGCTCTTCGGCCGCCGTGGCGATCTGGCCAACCTCGGAGGAGATCAAACTGATGGAGTCGGTAATGGTCTGGAGAGCGTCGCCCGTTCTGACCATCATCCTTGTCCCTTCTTCAACTTCAGCGACACCGTTGCCCATGGCCGCCATTGCACGGTTTGTTTCTGCCTGTATTGCCTGGATCATGGCAGAAATCTCTTTGGTTGCCGCAGTTGTTCGTGATGCGAGGGCGCGCACCTCATCGGCAACCACCGCAAACCCCCGGCCGTGTTCACCGGCGCGGGCCGCTTCGATAGCGGCATTCAAGGCGAGCAGGTTTGTCTGATTGGCGATGGAGTCGATAGTAGAGGTGATCTCTTCAATCTGGTCCGATTTCTGCCCCAATTGAACGATGACCTTTGATGTTTCCCGGACATGGTCGCCGATACGTTGCATGGAGTTTATGGATTCGGTCATGAGTTGCTGTCCCTGGGTAATGCCGTCGTGCGCCTGTGATACGTTTACCGCCGCCGTGGAACAGTTGCGGGCAATCTCGGATGCCGTCTGATTCATCTCTTCGCTCGATGCCGATACGGTATGGATCTGGGCCGAGGCGCCCTCAGCCCTCTGCACCATTGATTCAATTGTGTGATTGAGTTTTCCGGATGCCGAGGTCAGTTCGTGCGAGTCGTCAGCGATCCTCGTGATTACGGAACGGAGGGTCTCGGCCATGCGATCGATATTGTGT
>JAQUCQ010000228.1 GCA_028686145.1 Desulfuromonadaceae bacterium
CCATGGGTCCTGATGAAACGGACCGGACCGACCTCGGCCAGAATGCTGTCAATAGCCTCCAGCAACTGCCCGGTTACAGATGAATAGCTGGCGCGATACTCATCAGGTATGAAACGCTCTTCAATCCGCCGCACGCTGTTGGTACCGAAACTCTGCCTGTCAAGCACCGGGCGATGCTTAAACGGCTTGACCGCACCGGTACCATGAATCCGCCCCAACAACCGGCCCAATATTTTCAGATTGTCGAGGTTGTCGAACTCCGGGGCATGCCCTCCCTGCCGTGGATACAGTGCAAAATAAAACCCGGCGTACTGCAACAGGCTTGTGCCGTCAGGATTTCTGAGAGGAGCAACGATGGGAAGTTCATGTTCGACAAGCTCAAAACAGAAGCTGTGTTCCTCCAGGATCTGCTGTTCGTTCCAGCGCTCCGGACGATAAAACTTGGCTATGAGGGGCTGTGATTCATCAATGCCAACCTGATAGACGCGGTTTTCATAGCTGTTAAGCGCAAATATGCGGCGATCACAGACGAAGCCCCGGCTTTCTATGGCATCCATAACCAAGGTGGGGGTGAGACGCTGAAACGGATGTTCGCTCTGGGTTGTCATGACAGGTCCTGTTGTACAGCTCATTCAATTATACGGACAGTATGGCCTCATTCACCCGGCCGTGCTAGGTTATTGTGACTTTGTATGCTAGATTATTGCTATGATGTCAAGGTCACCAGCGAATGACAACTCGCAAGGGGACAATTCTTTCAAGAAAACGGAACACCACCACATGAGCAGTTTTACACCTAACGGCCTGATAGTTGCCCATCACGGCATCTCCGTTGAAGTTTTGTTTGATAACGGTACGCGCAGAATGGTGCGGGTCAAACGCAACTCCGGCCATGTGGTCGGCGACAACGTCGTTGTCACCGGCGAAGTTTTGAAACGTTTACCCCGGCGAACAGAATTGCAGCGGCGTGATGCCAGGAACGGCATCCACCTGGTAGCGGCAAACCTGGACGTCCTTGGAATAGTTGTCGCACCGCTATCGCCGGGAGGGTTTATTGACCGGGCAATTGTCGCCGCACGTTCAGCGATGTTACAACCATTTCTGGTGATTAATAAATGTGACCTCGAAGGAACTGCAGAAATGCTGAACGAACTAAGCAGGGTATATGGTAGCTCTGTTCCAATATTTCCAATCAGTGCCGCCGAGCGTAGCGGCCTTGCCCCTCTGGAAGAATTTTTGAGCGCAGGGCGTCGCGGCGCCTTTGTCGGCACGACCGGAGTCGGCAAAAGCTCCCTGCTGAACGCACTCTGCCCGGATATAGACCTTAAAGTCGGAAGCGTCAGCCTCTACAAAAGCATGGGACGACATACCACGACCGTTTCGACACTGCATGCACTTTCGGGAGGAGGAGAGCTGGTAGACACTCCCGGTTTCCGCGATTTCGGTCTTGTTGATATTACCGTTGAAGAGCTTGCCGAATATTTCCCCGGTTTTGAAGCTCACCGGGACGTACCCTGTAAATTCCGCAACTGCCGCCACCGTACCGAACCGGGCTGTGCCGTACTTACGCTTGTTGAACAGGAGCGCATCCCGGCAGAGCGATACACCACCTACATGGAAATTCTCGGAGAGGTGGAAAGCCATCAGGCGGCTGCCCGTAGCAGAGATTGGAAAAACTAGCCGTATCAATTCACATCAGAGTGAGACTCCCATGATCACAACCACCTATGTTATCGGCCACCGCAATCCAGACACCGATTCTATCGCCTCCGCAATCGGGTACGCCGCATTGAAGCAGCGTCTTGGAGACACCAGCGTCATTGCCGCCATGGCCGGGGCGCCTAATCCCCAGACCCGTTATATACTTGATCGCCTCGAAATTCCGGATCCGCTTTATCTGGCGGATGTCCATCCCAAAGTGCGCGACACCCTGAAACGGCAACCGGTAACAGTTGACCGCCAGGCTTCGGCCTACGAGGCTCTTGAATTGTTTAACAAGAGTGGTGTCCGGGTGCTGCCGGTGGTCGATGGTGAAAACAGGCCGTGCGGCATGATCTCGTTGTTGCGGTTGTCGGAAAGCTATCTCCTCCCCTGCCAGGACAAAATCCGCCAGGTTACAATCACCCTGCCAAGCCTGGCCAGAACCCTCGCAGCACATATTGAAACCGGTAGCGGCGACAATACCACCTTTACCCTGAACCTGTTTATTGGAGCAATGCTCGAGGAATCATTCAGCAACAGATTAGATGGCTATGACCCCCAAGAGCTGCTGATTATGACCGGTAATCGCCGTACAATCCAGTTGGCCGCCATTGAACGGGGCGTACGGATACTGGTAATAACCGGCGGACATCCCCTGGACAAAGACCTGTTTGATCTGGCCCAAAAGCAGAGGGTCACTGTATTGCTGACACCACATGACACCGCGACTGCGGCTTGGTTGGCACGACTCTCCACACCTGCGGCTTGTCTTGCCGAACAGGAGTTTGCCGAAATCGGCGTAGACAAATCACTTGCCGCCCTGCGTCAGAAGCTGCTCGGGGCCAACGTATCGGCGGTACTGGCACTTGAGGAAGATGGAACACTTGCCGGCGTGGCAACCAAGTCATCCCTCCTCGCGCCACTCCCCTACAGTTTGATTCTGATGGATCACAACGAATTGGGCCAGGCGGTTCCGGGTGCCGATCTGGTGGAAATCACCGAGATCATCGACCACCACAAACTTGGTAACAACCACTCAAATACCCCGATTTCCTTTATCACTTCACCGGTCGGCAGCACCTGTACGCTGGTGGCCCGGCGCTATCGAGAATGCAATGTCGAACCGGACCGGCAGATTGCCGCGCTGCTGCTGGCCGGAATCCTCTCAGATACGGTTATTCTCAAATCACCCACCACCACCGATATCGACCACCAGATGGCCGCTTGGCTGGAAGAACGCTCCGGAGTTATCGCTGCTGAATTCGGCCGCGATATCTTTGCCGCCAGCAGTTCACTCAAAAATTACGGGTCGGTTGACAGAGTTGTAACTGCCGATTTCAAGCTCTTCACGCATGAAAAATACAGCATTGGGATCGGGCAGGTCGAGGTGATCGGTTTTGACGAGTTCTACCGTATGAAAGATGAATTGCTGGCCGCATTGGCAGAGATCAAACGGCGCGACAATCTTTTCATCGCCGGACTGATGGTGACTGACATCACCACCGAAACAACACTCTTTCTCGTAGAGGGGCATACCCGCATTGCCCATGTCATGGAATATCCTCAACTGGAACCGCATTTGTATGAACTGAAAAACGTCATGTCGCGCAAGAAGCAGATGGTACCGCACCTGCTCAAGATTTTGGCCAAGGTTTAGCAGATGCCGCCGGCAACGACCATAGAGCGTTCACAGGACACCGTTCTCACACAGTGGCAGGAACTGCTGCGTTTGCGGCGCAAAGTTCTGAACACCTCAGACCTTGAGGCCATTCATGACCTGCGAGTCACATCCCGCCGCCTCCGGGCCGCCGTGGGACTGTTCGAACTATGGATACTGCAAAAAAATGCTGCAGTGCTGAAGAAAAACTGTCGCAAACTGACACGGGTGCTGGGTGGTCTGCGGAATATTGATGAAGCGCTGCTTTTCTTCCGGTTGCATACTCCGGCCGAATCAGGAGGAGGGTATCAAATCTGCCGTATTCTTTCTGAGCAGCGCCCTCGAGAACTGAAACGGATAAAAAAGGCCCTCACTAAGTTGGACCATCGCCGCCTCAACCGGATGATGCAAAAAGCGGTGACAGGACTGAAAGAAAAGCTGCCTACCGACAGCGGGAGTCCCTCCCTGCCGGACTATTTTTCCGACATGAGCCTCAGACTTTTTCAACCGATACAAAACCTCCTGCCTGTTGCAACCTCCCCCAATATGCGTGAATCCCGTCACGCTCTTCGGATAGCCATAAAAAAATGGCGCTATTTCTTAGAAATCGTCGCACCGGTTCTGGAATGCGATTGCAGTTCGACACTGGATCAGCTCAAGGAGTACCAGACCACATTGGGGAGAATGAATGACATCGTGGAGTTTAGGGCACTGTGCGGGAGCTTGCCGCTATCCAGGCACGAGCGGACATTTATCGAAACGACCCTGCATACAGAGGATAAACTGCTGCTGCAGAAACTAACCACGCTTATCAGACAGAAACCGTTGACTTATACCTGCCTCTCCTGAACTCACCGCGGCAAGAAAGTCATACCTTTATTGGATCACTGGGACATCGCTCCCTATTTCACCTCTCACAGCATCTTAGTGGGACACATCAAAATAACGTCCTTGCGGGTGATGAAACACAAGAGCAGAAACACTGGCTTCCGGATCCATCATATCCCCTTCGGTCAAGTGAACACCGATCGTCTCCGGTTTCAGCAACCGGAACAGCTTCTGCTGGTCGGATAGCTCCGGGCAGGCCGGGTAACCGAAGGAAACCCGGATACCGTGGTATTCGGCGTTTAACAGCTGTTTTATGGTTAGAGCGGGATCATCGACGATTCCCCACGACGTGCGTATCCGCTTATGCAGGAACTCGGCAGTGGCTTCCGCCAATTCCAGCGCCAGTGCCTGCAGCAGGTGCGAATTCAGATAATCTCCCGCTTCCTTCATCGCTTCAGCTTTTTCCCGCACTCCCTGGCCGCACGTCACCACAAACAGCGCCATGTTGTCGCGCACACCACCAGAAGCAGGGTGAACAAAATCTGCCACGCAGAGCCGTTCCCCCACAGCCTGGCGCGAGAAGCTGATGCGTATGGATTCCTGCTCCGAATGAGCGGAATCAAACAGGATCAAATCATTGCCGTCACTATTGGTCGGATAGAAGCGGTAGAGCGCCTGCGGTTGAATCAATCGTTCGCGTTCAATTCGCGCCAACATCTCTTCCACGGTGGCGTGCAGTTTGACCGCCTTATCATCACCCTCTCCCAGGAGTTTATCCACCGAGCCGGTCAACCCTAGATGCTTCGTGTAGAGCATCTGACGGTTCAGGAAGGGGATAACCTGCTTGAGCGGAATGTCGCGCAGGATGTGCGGTTCGAAATCGGGCGGCAACAGAACCGGCTGGCCATAGTTCAGCAACGAACTGCCGTTCGTTGCCGGGGCAGCGGCAGGAGTGAGCGGTTTTCCGGCAGGCGTTTTCTGCTGCCGCAGGGCGGTCTCCGCTAGCAACAGCTTCCGCTCCGCGGGGTCAAACAACCGGTTCGCCAGTTCCAGCCCGGCCATGGCATCCTTGGCATACAGTACCGGCGCGCCATAGGCCGGGGCGATGCGGTTATCGGCAAAATTGCGCGACAGCGCTGCGCCCCCCACCATCAGCGGCACGATTATACCGGCGGCTTTCAGGTCGGCCGCCGTGGTCTCCATCTGCAGGGCACTTTTGACCAGCAGCCCCGAGAGGCCGATGAAATCAGGCTGTTCGCGCCGCGCCGCTTCTATAAGTGTCTCCGAACCGATCTTTATCCCCAAGTTGACCACCTGGAAACCGTTGTTGGAAAGAATGATCTCTACGAGGTTTTTACCGATGTCATGCACATCCCCCTTGACCGTGGCCAGCAGCATCTTTCCCTTACTGGAGCTTTCCCCTTTTTCCAGATACGGCTGCAGATGGGCCACAGCAGCCTTCATCGCTTCGGCTGACTGCAGCACCTCGGCCACAATCAGCTGGTTGTCGTTAAACAGCCGCCCTACCTCGGCCATACCGCTCATC
>JAQUCQ010000229.1 GCA_028686145.1 Desulfuromonadaceae bacterium
GCGCAGGGTTTCTTCATAAAATTCGAAGGACAGATCCGGGTGCAGGCCACCGACCATATGCACTTCGGTGGCTCCTTCTTTTTCTGCCTCGTGAGCCCGCTTGCATATTTCGTCGAGCGCCAGAGTGTACGCGCCATCTTCGCCGCTGGTTCGAGAGAATGCGCAGAATGCGCAGCGATTAACACAGACATTGGTCGGGTTTATGTGGCGGTTGACGTTGAAATAAACATTTGTACCGTTTTTGCGTTCATTGGCCACTGCTGCCAGCTCACCGATCGCGAGCAGATCATTCGATCGGAACAGAAAAAGCGCCTCGTCAGAGGTTATGCGCTGACCGGCGTGGACATGCGCGGATATGGTTTCAATGGTTATCATGGCTGGGAGTTTACGAAAAATGGACGCTTAGTGCAAGCGGAAAGCAGATAATCATCCTGCCATCTTCGCTGCCATCCTGATCGCTGCCAGCAGGCTTTCTTCGGAGGCCGTACCACTGCCGGCAAGGTTATAGGCGGTGCCGTGGTCAACGGAGGTGCGGATGATCGGCAGACCCAGAGTAATATTGACGCCGTCATCAAAGTGCAGCATCTTGAGTGGAATCAACCCCTGATCGTGATACATGGCTACGACACCGTCATAACCGCCCTGTTGTGCAAAATGAAACAGGGTGTCGGCCGATAGCGGTCCCTCGGCATTGATCCCTTCCAACTGGGCGGCCTTTACCGCCGGCGCGATGACTTCCAGTTCCTCGGTGCCGAACTTCCCGCCTTCGCCGCAATGTGGATTGAGTGCAAGCACCGCCAGCTTCGGCGACTCTTTGCCGCTCAAACGCGCAACCCCTTGTGCCGTGATGCGTATGGTTTTGAGTACCTGTTCAAACGTTACCAGGCGCGGGACATCACTTAGCGCCTCATGAATCGTCACCAGGCTGACCCGCAGCAGGTCACCGGCCAGCATCATGACGAAGTTGTCTGTTCCGCACAATTCGGCCAGCAGTTCGGTGTGACCCGGATAGTCGTGCCCGGCTCGATGCATCGCTTCCTTGCTGATCGGGGCGGTCACCATCGCGGCGGCCTGGCCATCAAGGCAGAGGCGTGCGGCGTGGCAGATGTAGCGGTAGACCGCATCGCCCGCCGCGTTTGACGGAGCGCCGTACAGCATGTCGGCTTCCTTGAGGTGTGAGAGTTCGAGTAGGGGAATGCTGCCTTCCGGGAAGGTTCGCGCATCCTCTATAGTGTTTGGTGCGAAAAATTTGAGGGTTGAACCGCAGACGGCAAGCGCCCGTTCCAGTGCCAGCCGGTCTCCGATCACGAGTGGAACACAGCTGTTGTTGACATCCGGCGACTGCAGCGCTTTTATGATGATTTCCGGGCCAATACCACTGGGGTCTCCCATGGTAATAGCGATAACCGGTTTACTCTCTCTATTCATTGCATGTCCTCGAGTTATGCTACTGCCAGGGTGATATTAGCGGATTTGACCTTCCGTAACAGCAATTCCCCGCCATTTGCGGCAAGAATTGCGGCCGGTTCGGCGACACCGGCAGCACCGACTGCCGCCAAGGCATGTTTTGAGGGTGGCGAGGGAAAGGTAACCCTGTTCAGCTCCTCACTCTCAAAGCAACGGAGCGGAACCCCCAGACGCCCTGCATATTCTGCAAGCCCTCTTTCATCGCGTTTGGCTGCTACCGAGGCGATGCAGTAGATGCTTTTTTGAGAGAGATCCAATTGTTTCAGGTGGGCCGTAACAAACGCTTCGATTTCATCAGCCGGTGTGCCGCGGTTGCAGCCGATGCCGAGCACCAGGTTGCGGGGACGGAGGATCAGGCTATTATCCGCGTTGATCTGTTCCGGTAGAGTGCGATTGGTAACAAACAATAAACCGCGTGCCGTGCTATCCATGGCTTCAGCAGAAGTTTCAAAAAAAGTAACCTTCCCCCGGCCCTGCAGCCACGCGCTGGTCAGCCCGGTCGGGTCTACTACTGCAATCTCTTCGTCATCAAGCAATAGGGTGTTGAGTATTTTGACCCGGCTGATATCCTCAATGCCCCATCCCTGCTCCTTGGCTAGCATGTCAAAGGAGGGGAGCTCGTTGGCATCGGTTGCGGTAGTAATGACGGCACGGGCTCCGGTGACGGAGGCGCAGCACCCGGCAAGCTCGTTGCCGCCCCCCAGATGCCCGGAAAGAAGAGAAATGGCATATCTGCCGGCATCATCCATCACGACAACTGCCGGATCGGTCTCCTTTGACTCCAGCAACGGCGCGATCACCCGCACGACGATGCCGGTTGCCATGATCAGCACGAAACCATCGTATTGTTTCCAGAGCGAAGCGATCAAAGTCTTCAGCCCGGTCGGTTCAAAACAGTGGTACGCCGTGTCGGCAGGGCCGGCATAGCGGCGGGATACATAGCAGTCGAACTCGGCCTTTTCGGCCAGTATGTGACCCAGTCGGGCTCCCCCCCGGGTTATGGCAACAACAGCGACTCGCATTTCAGGCGACGTGACCTTCCCGGAAGCCATGAGAAAACTCGCAGTCGTACAAAAGTGATTTGGCCTTAAGCCCTTCGCGGCGGGCAGCCAGTACATCGCCGACAATGATCAGAGCCTGACGATCAATGCCTGACTGCTGCACTCTTTCTACAAGTTCGGACAGAGTGCACTGGATAATCTGCTCGTCATCCCATGAGGCCCGGCAGACAACTGCAGCAGGAGTGGTGGTCGTATAGGCACCCTGCAGCAACTGGTCAACGACCTTTTCGACCATGCCGACCGAAAGATAGATTACCATCGTGGCACCGAGTTTAGCGATCGCGTGCAGTTGCTCACGTTCCGGTACCGGGGTGCGTCCTTCCATGCGGGTGAAAATGACCGTCTGGGATACCTCCGGCAGAGTCAGCTCCTGTTTGAGCGCGGCCGCTGCGGCAAAGGCGCTGGTTACTCCCGGCACGACCTGATAACCGATTTCCAATCGGTCAAGCGCTTCCATCTGCTCCTGAATGGCACCATAGATGGACGGGTCACCGGTGTGCAGGCGGACAACGTTTTGTCCTGCTGCCACGGCATCCATCATGACGGTGATGACCTCGGAGAGCGTCATCCCTGCGGAATCATAGACATCGGCCCTTGTTGCATACAGCTGCACCAGCTTTCGGTCCACCAGGCTTCCGGCAAAAACGACGACATCGGCATGTTTCAAGAGGCGCGCGCCACGGACGGTAATCAGGTCGGTCGCTCCCGGACCGGCACCTACAAACGATATTCTGGTGGCCATGTATTCTCCATCGCTTCATTACTTATAAAAGACTGAACCACTGCTGTTTCTTGTAGCCGTAAAGCGCTGCCGTGTCAAGGTGGTGCGGATTCAGCTGCTGTTATAAATTCAGGAAGTTGCATATTCTGCGTTACCAAAATCCGGATTATATGGTATAAGGCCGAAAGCACTATCTCTGCGGGAGGATGGACCAATGATCAAACGAGTACTTGTATATCTGGCTGGCGCCTTTTTTATGTTGTCTGCCAGTGGCTGCCTTGTTGCTGAAAGTACCTACCTGAAAAAGGCTGAGGAAGCTGATGGCGTGTCCAAATCACTGGCCGAGTTGCAGCAGGCGCACAAAAAACTTTTGTCGGAAAACAGTGCTCTGAAAGCCAAATTTGTCCAGCTTACCCAGGATGCCGCAGTACTAACCGATGAGAAAAAACAGCTTGAGGGGATTCTAAGGGCAAAATCAGATACATTATCAAAAAATATCAGTGAATTGCGTCAAGAGGTGTCGGAGCTTAAAGCTGAAAACAGCCGATTGAACGATGAAATATCCGAGCTTCAGAAGGCGAAAGAGGAAAAGGTTAAAGAGGTCAGCGGGACGTACGAGCAGCTTCTTGCCACTATGAAGAACGAGATTGCCAAAGGGCAGGTTACCATATCCGAACTGAAGGGCAAACTGACGGTAAATATGGAGGCAGCCATCCTGTTTGATTCCGGCAGGGCCGACATCAAACCTGAGGGGCTGGATATTTTGGACAAGATGGTTGATACGCTGAAAAATGTCGGTGACAAAGCTATCCGGATTGAGGGGCATACTGATGTGGTACAGATTACCGGTACGCTTGCCCACATCTATCCTACCAATTGGGAGCTGTCAGCTGCCCGCGCTATTAATGTTACCAAATTTTTGCAGAAGCAGGGGATTGATCCCCGCAATCTTTCGGCCGCCGCTTTTGCTGAATATAAACCGGTTGCAGATAATGGCACGAAAGAAGGCCGGGCAAGAAATCGTCGTATTGAAATAACGCTGGTCGCCAAGGACTGAAAACGTGGCAAAGAAAAAACAACGACAGCAGAATGCGCCCAAGCCGAAAGAGTTTCTTAGCACCCCGTTCGGGGCTCTGAAAGGGATTGCTGTTTCGGATGCGGAGCCGATAACGCCGAGTCAGTCTGCCAGCCCAAAAACAGCAGAGCCGGTTGAAAACGCCCTTGATCTTTTTCTCCAAGAGGTGGCGGATGTGCGGCCGTTTCAAGGCTCCGGGAAAAAGCTGGTTAAAGCTGGTTCGCACCCATTACAGAAAACAGCCGGAAAGGTGGCGGAAGAGTTTCTTGTCGTCGAAGAAGGCGCTTTCCTTGAGGAAATTAGCCGCCTGAAGCTGGATACGAAGTTTACAGATTCCGTTCCTGATGAAGGTGAATTGCAGCCTCTGGCTGGCAACCGGCTCCGGCAGGTTAAGCGGGGTGTTGTTTCAGTCAATCATCAGCTCGACCTGCACGGTTTGACGCGTGAGGAAGCCCTGGAGGCTTTGCCGCGTTTTTTACGCTCTGCTCAAAAAAAGGGGCAAAAAGCTGTTTTGGTGATCACCGGCAAGGGATACCACTCACAGGAAGAACCGGTGCTGCACCAAGCTGTTGCTTCATGGCTGCGCGATGCGGGGCGGGAGATAGTTTTGGAATTTGCTCCTGCTCCTCGCGAAATGGGTGGAAGCGGAGCATATGTAGTATTTTTGAGGACTCTTCAGCCCTCCGAATAAACACTATTTCAAGCAGAACACTGATCCAAAATACTGTACGGATAGCAACCAAACTCAGATTCGATGCATGAAAGGAACGGCACTATGATTACCCATATTGTATTGTTTAAACTGGCTGAACCCACTGATGAAAACCTGGCTGTCAC
Source organism: Desulfuromonadaceae bacterium (assembly GCA_028686145.1). Lineage (GTDB taxonomy): Bacteria > Desulfobacterota > Desulfuromonadia > Geobacterales > Pseudopelobacteraceae > JACRCG01. Next base: position 5,162 of record JAQUCQ010000229.1, read on the forward strand.
CAGAAACAAACTGCTCAGCATGGACGGTAAAATTGACATGCTGCGTCATCTTGAAGTCGGAGTTGACATGATCAGATCGGAGCGCTCATACGACATTGCGCTTACAACCCGTTTTGAATCGCTCGAAGATCTGCAGGCCTATCAGATCCACCCGTACCACGCCGGAGAGGTGATCCCGCATATGAAGTCAGTCTGCTCATCAATTGTTGCGGTTGATTACGAAAACTGAAGGATTATACCGTATACTTTTTAGCTTGACGAAACACGAGCGTATGCGTAGAATCCGGTTCTACTTTGGCTCCTGGCGAGTTTTCAGCGTAACATATTCGGATGAGAAATAGATGCTGCCTCTCGGGGTGGATGATGCTTTAGGAACTTATCAGCGCAGGTTTTCTACCTGTAAACACAAAAAACAAACAGGAGGCAGTAAATGTCGGATTACGGAACTCTTCAAGACCGCGTACAGTGCAAGTCCCTTTTGAGCAAAGTGATGCTAATCTTGGCGCAGATGCTGGCACAATTACTTTTGGCAAGCGCAAACAAATAACATAC
>JAQUCQ010000230.1 GCA_028686145.1 Desulfuromonadaceae bacterium
ACCAACAAATGTCTGAAGGATCAAGGGTTATTATCTGTCAAAGAACTGTGGGTGAAGATCCATTACCCGGCTACGGCCCGGTAATTCTATCGAACCGCCCGGTGCGGACCCGCATGCCGGGTGGTGGTGTGCCATGAACGCGCAAAAGGTAGTAAGTCCTGATGTGCGGTGCTGCATGAAAGATGAGGGACGGCCCCTCGGAGTCGGCTTGCAGGAGCAGGCTTCAAACCGCCTCAAGCTGCATGGGTAAAGAGCCCTTGTGGTGAGCGTTGAGGAAAAGGCAGGGTATCACCTTGTCAGGTAGGAATCAAGGAGACGAACGAAAGTGAACCGACCGATGACGTGTCGAAAGCGTAAAGATGACGTCGAAACCGGATGGCACCACCGATCCGGGATAAGGCTGGGGGGCACCTGTTTACTGTCCAGTCGGCGTCCGGCATAAAGGTGGCGTGAACTTGATTCAGGCTTTTGTGTGGAACATGGGAACCTGTCGCTCCGATGCCAAGGGAGAAACGCAAATGGGAAGTCCCCATGAGTGTGAGAGTACCGATGCGGAGCACAGGGGCGGAGCAGCTCGTAGTAGCGATGAAGGTTCCTAACGGAACTGGAGCAAGGGGCTGCATCGTCCAGCTTTACAGGAAAGAACAACCAAGTAGTGGGAGGATTCTTTTGAGTGAAGCAAAGCCGTTCAGTATTTCCAAACGCCTTATATGGGAGGCGTACAAACGGGTGAAGGCTAACGGTGGAGCTGCTGGAGTCGATAGGCAAACGATCGAAGAATTTGAAGTGGATTTGAAGAATAATCTGTTCAAACTCTGGAATCGGATGTCGTCTGGCAGTTACTTTCCAAAAGCGGTGCGCCGTGTCGAAATACCGAAAGACGATGGCGGAACGCGACCGTTGGGCATACCAACAGTCGCTGACCGGATCGCTCAGGCGGTAGTCAAGCAGATCCTGGAACCGGAACTGGAGAAGCATTTCCATCCTGACTCCTATGGATACCGACCGAATAAGTCAGCACAAGAAGCTGTCGGAGTTGCAAGGCAGCGTTGCTGGCGATATAACTGGGTGCTTGATCTTGATATCAAAGGTTTCTTCGATAATATCGATCATGAACTTTTGATGCGAGCGGTACGGAAACACACCGATTGCAACTGGGTGGTACTCTACATCGAGCGGTGGCTGAAAGCGCCGGTTCAGATGCAAGATGGTACCCTGTGCAGTCGGGAGAAAGGGACACCACAAGGAGGGGTAATCAGTCCCTTGCTGGCCAATCTCTTTCTGCACTACGCGTTCGATATGTGGATGCGGAAAAATTATCCGCAGATACCATTCGAACGGTTTGCTGACGATGTGGTTTGTCATTGCAGAAGTGAAGCACAGTCCCAAAGGCTACGAACTGAGATAGAAAGCCGATTTGCGCAATGCCAGCTTGAATTGCATCCCCAGAAGACGAAGATAGTCTACTGCAAGGATGAAGATCGACAAGGAAGTCACCCACATGAGCAGTTCGACTTTTTGGGGTTTACCTTCAGGCCCCGACAGTCGAGAAATCGATGGGGGAAGCTATTCGTCAATTTTAGCCCGGCAGTGAGCAACAAAGCCCAGAAATTAATGCGAGGAACCATTCGGGAGTGGCGCGTGCACCAGCGTAGCGACAAGTGTCTTGAGGACTTGGCGCGCATGTGCAATCCGGTCATGAGAGGCTGGATCAACTACTTCAAGAGTTACTGCAGATCGGCAATACGCCCGACACTTGATCACCTCGACCGAATACTTGTCAGGTGGGCAATGAGGAAATACAAGAAGCTGAAGAAACATCAGCGAAGAGCATGCCAATGGCTGAAGCGAATACAGCTGAAACAGCCGGGACTGTTTGTTCACTGGCAATTTCTTCATGCAGGTGCTGGACGATAAGAGCCGGATGAATTGAGAGATTCACGTCCGGTTCCGTGAGAGCGTGGCGGTGAGATTCCCCTGCGCTACTCGACTGGGGGCTGGGGGAGAAAAACCCCCGGCTACCCGATTAGCGACTGTCGAATCCGAATTCGTAGCTCAATAAGACACCAAACATCCCCTGGTTAGGCGATCCGCGCTCACTTACCAACGGCGAACTGCCGGCATCACCTGTCAGACGGTCATAACCTGCCAGAAAAGTTGCAGAGAGTTGTTTCCTGATCGGCACGACAATAAGGCTGCCGACACCGTATGACAAAACGCCGCCACTTGGCCTATAGCGTGGCAAACCTGAATTCACAGCTTGATCGGCATTGATGCCGAAGAAGGCTTTATTGTAGGTCGCATCTACCACTGTCAGGCGTGGTCCGAAGGAAACGACAAGCGGTGAGCTAGTCATGGGGGAGAGTGATTGGCTGGTGCGCGTATACTTGACTGAAAGATCCCCGACAAGGCCCTCATGACCGTTCAGGCCTTTACGCAATCCTATTTTTGTACTTATGCTGCTCCATCGATACTCGGCGAAACCGCCTACTTCTAACGTAGTGGCAACATTGCCCAGACCGCGCAGCGCCGAAGTTTTGCCGCCAGCAATACGGAAGGGATTGTCACCGTCTTCTTTTCGGCCAAATGCAATCTTGGCAATCGGGCCGGCACGCCAGCCGTGTTGATTGATGACGGCATAGCCGACACCATCCTCGACCGATGCAAAGAATGTATTTCGATACGTAACTTTCAGCGCCGGAACCGCCATCAACTGATAGTCGCTGGAACCGACAAACGCTGGCGACAATATTGCGCCGGCGCCAATGCAGATCGTCCAGTCCTTACTTGCCGGTGCCACTTTGGGGTAAGTATCCTCAACAGCAGTTTGAGCAGACAGTGTTTTTGAGTCGGAATTATTCCAACTAACTACGACCTGACTGCCGGAAACATTACCGACAGATGCACCGCCTGCGCCGTACAACAGTTTGGTATGCATTGTAAATAACGTCAGGAACAGGATCAAACGGGCAGTTTGTTTACGTTTAGACATCGATTTATCCGTAATCAGTTCAGAGCGTTAGCGGCATTTATCCGGTGAAGTATTCAGTCATGGGCAACATAGATCAACTTGCTCGTGTCAAAGCCTAGTGAAGCGGCTTTTGAAACAAGGCGGTTTTTCACTGCAGTTTCAATTTCAGGGGTTCTGGACAGAATCCATAAATACGTCGTGTCCGGTCCGCAGACCAGAGAATATTGGTAGTTCTCCTGATCAAGGTCAAATATCACATAGGAGCCGTAAAACGGCCCGAAGAATGAAACCTTCAGGTACCCTTTATCCGTTTTATTGACAAAATAGGCCTTGCCGATGGCTACCTTCCACTTTTTTTCCTTTGCTGAATAGCCACGATTTGTTACTCGCAGGCCACCATCCTCCCGTAAGCCATATTCTGCAGTGACGCGGGTTAAGCCTCTCTCAAAGGAATGATCCAGGCGTGCAATTTCGTACCATTTCCCCAAGTAGTTCTGAACTTTGAAATTATCAATCGGTTTCACCTGTTCAGGCATACCCACACAGCCGGTAAAGAACAATGTCAGCCATAATGGCAACTTTTTCATCTATCCAAGTAAAGTTGGGCCCTATTTCCCCTTGCATGCATCAATTGCTTCCTGCGGCGGTTTGCCATGACCGCCCGGTGGTCTCCGCGGTTCACCTTCAGCCAAAGCCAGACTTGGCATCATAACTGCGAGCATGCAGATTATATGAATTCTTTTCAATGAGGTAACCTGAAGACAATGGACACTTTCGATTGGTATACTACCAATTGTAAAGAACCAGATAATATTATTCTTGTCAGATCAAGCCGTGGGCGACCATTGCATTTGCAACCTTAATAAAACCGCAAATGTTTGCGCCAAGAACGTAATTACCTGGGGCGCCATATTCTTCGGCGGTTTCAAAACAATTGCGGTGAATGTTGATCATTATGTCTTCCAACTTCTTTTCGGTATATTCGAACGACCATGAATCCCGTCCGGCATTTTGCTGCATTTCAAGAGCAGATGTTGCCACACCCCCAGCATTAGCAGCTTTTCCGGGCCCATAGGCAATCTTGGCCTCAAGGAACACCTTAACACCTTCAGGAGTTGTCGGCATGTTGGCTCCTTCACCTACCGCAATGCAGCCGTTCTTGACCAGTGTAGTGGCATCATGCCCGTTGATTTCGTTCTGGGTTGCAGAGGGCATAGCGACTTGACAGGGAATATCCCAGATGTTCCCTTTGGGGACATATTTTGCGTGGCTGTGGGTCTTGACATATTCTTCAATACGTCTACGTTCAACTTCCTTGAGGCGCTTGATCAAATCAAGATCAAGTCCTTTCTCATCATAAATTACGCCGTTAGAGTCCGAGCAGGCAACACATTTACCACCCAGTTGCGTAATTTTTTCAATTGTATATATCGCAACATTTCCCGAACCTGAAACGGTGCATATTTTACCATCAAAGGAGTCCTTGCGGGCTTTTAGCATTTCGTTGACAAAGAAAGTTGCCCCATATCCAGTTGCTTCGGTACGAACAAGGGAACCACCCCATGTAAGCCCTTTGCCGGTCAGCACGCCTGGCTCATATCGGTTGGTAATGCGTTTGTACTGGCCGAACATATAACCGATTTCACGGCCGCCTACGCCGATATCACCGGCAGGAACATCAGTATGTTCCCCCAAATGACGATAAAGTTCAGTTATAAAACTTTGGCAGAACCGCATAACTTCGTCGTCGGATTTACCTTTGGGATCAAAGTCAGATCCTCCCTTGCCACCGCCAATTGGCAGACCGGTTAACGAGTTTTTGAAAATCTGCTCGAATCCGAGGAATTTTATAATTCCAAGATAGACAGAAGGGTGAAAGCGCAGACCACCTTTGTAAGGACCAAGTGCGCTGCTAAACTCAACACGAAAGCCTCGATTGATATTCACTATGCCTTTGTCATCTTGCCAGGGCACTCGGAAAATGATCTGGCGTTCCGGTTCACAAATACGTTCAATAATTTTTCGTTCAAGATATTCCGGATGTTTCGCAACTACTGGTCCGAGCGACTCCAAAACTTCGAGCACCGCTTGATGAAACTCAGTTTCGCCGGGATTACGTTTAAGAACTTCTTGATACATACTTTCAATTTTTTCGTCAATCTGTACCATTTGCACCTCCTGATTAATTTTTATGCTTACGTAGCATAAAAATTAATCATTATGCAAAAATATTGTGCAATTATTTAGCTGATGACCAATAAAGTTGCAGGCTATTGTTGTGTAAGCATATATTTTGTGCTAATCGGTGTAAGCGAAGAAGAAACCATAAAACTGCACAAAACTTTATACTGATGCTCTCATTGGTAATGCTTGCTGTCTTTGAAACAGCGTATACTACAGAAATGATAACCACAATACTGACAGGCGGTGGGAGGGTATATGGACAGACTATTGGAACAGTTGGTCAACAATGCACCGGACGCGATTCTGATCTCAGACCAGAAAGGGATTATCCGATTCTGGAACAGGGGGCAGAGCAGATTGTCACTACAGGCATAACTTGGCAGTGTAAAAAACCATAAAATGGCAAAACCATATTTATAAATCTGAGTATTCAGTCTAATGCGAGGTAAGGAAATCTCGAAATTGCTAACGTTACGATGGTTCTGTCCGAGAGGAAAGATCTGTTCGCTTATACATTTTGAACTGACCCGATAGGAGGC
>JAQUCQ010000231.1 GCA_028686145.1 Desulfuromonadaceae bacterium
AAGAGCTGCTTAAAGCCGCAAAAATACTGGTGGCCGAGGGTTTCACCGTCCTTCCCTACTGCAGTGATGATGTGATCGTCTGCAAAAAACTGGAAGACCTGGGGTGTGTGGCCGTTATGCCGTTGGTGGCTCCGATCGGTAGCGGCCTTGGTATTCGCAACCCTTATAATATTCGTATCATCCTTGAAAATGTCAGCGTGCCGGTCATTGTGGATGCAGGGGTCGGCTCGGCATCTGATGCCGCCATCGCAATGGAGTTGGGCTGCGCCGGTGTTCTTATGAACACTGCTATTGCCGGAGCGCAAGATCCGATTGCCATGGCGGAGGCAATGAAACTGGCGGTAATTGCCGGTAGATTGTCATTCAAGGCAGGCCGGATACCGCGTAAACTCTATGCCAATGCCTCCAGTCCGCTGGATGGAATGATCGGCTAAATACCTCGGCAGTGATGCAACCAACTGATATCAGACTGTACCTGATCACCGATCGGCACCAGACACGCGACAGGCCACTGACAGAAGTAGTGCGTCAGGCGTTGGAGGGGGGAGTTAAAGCCGTTCAGCTGAGGGAGAAGGATCTTTCCAGTGCGGAGTTATGTCGGCTGGCTGCTGAGATGCGGCGTCTTACCTCTGATTTTGATGCCCGCCTCATCATCAACGACCGGCTCGATATCGCTCAGGCTGTGGAGGCAGATGGCGTTCACCTTGGAGTTAACAGCGTCCCGGTGACCATTGTCCGCCAGGTGCTCGGACATGACAAGATTATCGGTTACTCTGCCCATACCGTTCATGAGGCAGAATGTGCCCAGGCCGATGGTGCTGATTTCGTCACGTTCAGCCCAGTGTACTACACCCCCTCCAAAGCTGCTTACGGCGAGCCGTGCGGTGTCAAAAAACTGGCAACCGCTGCCTCTGTGCTGAAAATACCGGTAATCGGCCTGGGAGGGATTTCACCGACCACCGTCACCGAAGCCCTGTCTGCTGGCATACAGGGCATTGCAGTTATATCATCCATATTAGCCGCAGCTGATCCGCGCCTTGCAGCCGCAACCCTGCTGAAAAAGATTGAAGAGTATGCCTATCACCCCTGACGAAAGAATCCACCCACAACTTCACATAAATTCCTATGGTCTCTATCTGCGCCGCCGCTTCGGCATGCGTATCAGTAAAGTCAACGTAGATGCTGGCTTCACCTGCCCAAATCGTGATGGCAGCAAGGGGACAGGCGGGTGCATCTACTGCAATAACGTATCATTCTCCCCCAAGGATACTCAAGCCGTCGTACCGCTTGAGGAGCAGATGGCGGCAGGAATGGCCTATCACCGTATTCGGCTCGGCTCTCAAAAATTTATCATCTATTTCCAGAAGTACACCAACACGTACGGTTCGGTAGAACTGTTGTCCGACCTGTATCGGCGGGCCTTGAATCATCCGGATGTAATCGGCATCTCTGTCGGAACACGCCCCGATTCCTTGAGCGATGAAGCCCTCGATCTGCTGACAGAAATAGCACGGACAAAATACGTCTGCCTTGAACTGGGATTGCAATCGATGGATGATGCTATTCTGAATCGTATCAACCGTGGGCATACGCTGGAGGATTTTGTTCAGGCAGTCACTCGCGCTTCTGGTCGGAATTTTGACATCTGCGCCCATCTTATCTATGGTTTTCAGGGAGAACGCCCCACAGAGTTTCTAAAAACCGCCGCCCTGTTGGCAGCTCTGCCAATCGCCTCGCTCAAACTGCACCAACTGCATGCCGTGGCGGGAACCGAGTTGGCGGAACTTTACCGTCGGGGAGAGTTTGTACCGCTGACTTTGGAACAATATATAACAACGGTGGCCGACTTTCTGGAACGGCTCTCACCGGGGATAACCATCCAGCGCCTGTACGGCTCGGCCCCTCTGGAGATAAGCGTTGCCCCGCGGTGGGGACTGAAGAACAATCAGATGTGGTACGCAATTGTCAACGAATTGACAAGACGAGGAAGTTGGCAAGGATCCCGGTTGGTGGAAAACCAGGGACTGATATAGCTCACTGAACCTGGCGGCTTAATGACCGGTTGAAATACTGGCCTCTACGGCGAAGCGTTTAATCTTGCGGGTCGTTGTTTTGGGGAACTCGTCTTCGCGGATCGTAAACTTGCGAACCCGTTTATAATCCGCCAGACTATTGCAGGCTTTCTGGACTTCAACCCTCAGCAGCGCTTCAACATCCGCCTCGCTCATCGGACATGTACCGTTAGTTCGACATTGGTTGTCGAGCGCTTCCTGCTCGGGGTAAATTATGGCATGAATCTCCTCGGACGCAGTGCCAACACGGTAACCATAGACCATCACCTCGGAAATAAACGGGCTTTTCAGAAGTTCGTTTTCCACTTCTTCGGGATACACATTCTTCCCGTTAGGGGTCACAATCAGGTTCTTGACTCGGCCACTGATAGTCAGAAATCCGTCCGGGCTGAGAAACCCGAGGTCGCCAGTGCGGTACCACCCATCCGAAAGCACTTCAGCTGTTGCTTGGGGATTCTTGTAATACCCTTGCATGACATTAGGTCCCTTTACAATTATCTCTCCGACTCCTTCCTCGTTCGGTTCATCAATCCTCACTTCAACACGATCCAGCGGCCGCCCGATCGTGCCCAACCGTTTGGCTCCCGGTTGTTCCGCACTGATAATTGGCGCTGTTTCCGTAATGCCGTAGCCCTGATACACGGATAATCCAAATTCTGTCATTCCTTTGGCTATAGCCGGATCAAGCGCCGCCCCCCCGCTGATGAAAATTGTACCGGAACCAAACGCGTGCCGCACTTTAGAGGTTACGATCGAGCGGGTGAGCGGAACAGAAAAAAGCAGCTTTGAGAGTTTTTTTGAAGAAACATTCTTGGCAATCCGGTCAAGAATCATGCGATATACAGCCGGAACGGCAAGAAAAAAGGTCGGTTTGACTTCCGCAAGATTTTCCCCCAGCTTCTTTAGTGATTCACTGAAGGAAACCTGCCCTCCCAGCGAGAGCGGCAGCAAAACGCCGCAAACCTGTTCGAAGACATGGTTGATCGGGAGAAACGACAGAGTGTGAATGCTGTTATCGAGATGGAAATGACGGGCAGCACCCTTGATGTTAGAAACAATATTTACATGGCTGAGCATGGCACCCTTGGAGCGCCCGGTGGTCCCGGAGGTGTAAAGAATCACGGCTGTATCAGCATCGCTCCGTGGTTTTACCGGGAGTGGCGCACTGTGGCAGAGTGAGCTTAGCGAGAGAAGTTTGCCATCGCGGTTGAGCTTGCTGCGAAGCCGCTCCACCGGGTCAAAGGGGTCGGCCGACCCGGTCACGGTCCCTGCCTTAGAGGCTGAGGAGCAAAGCAACCGGTGTGACTGACGAGCCAGAACTTCCATTGCCGTGCGCCGGTCCGCTGGCAGATCTACTGCAGCAACCAAATCTCTCCACTCTTCAACCAGAGCGTCAAGCACTTGCACAATCCGGGGATCTCCACCTGCTGCCGGGGCGGAAGTAAGCGTCACAAGGCATTCCAGACCCGGGATATCCGGGAAAACTTCCAGCAGCAGATCTAGACAGGGTGGTGCACTGAACACGATACGAGCATCACAGTCTGTAAGAATATGGCGAAGTTCCGCCGCCTTCAATTCTTTGTCAATGGGGACAACGACTCCACCAGCCTTGAGAATTCCCAGGTAGGCTGCCACCCACTCTGGCGATGAAGGCGCCAGCAAGGCCGCGTGGTCTCCAGAATTGAAACCGATTTTGATCATACCGGCAGCAATTCGATCCGAAAGTTCCCACAGCGCTCCATATGTCATATGGTGCCATACCCCAGCACGTTTATATCGTAATGCCGGCTGATCGCTATATCTCTGACAACTTTCCCTGATCAAGGAATCTATGGTCTGCATAACTGACCTCAAAACGGTATTTTCGCGCATACTAGCACGACAGCGCCGCATGTTGTCAAAGCTAAAAGAGCCGTTATCCGGTAGAAAATGCTTTTTCGGCGTAGCCGGGAATGCTATAGTGACGTCCATATATTTACTTCAGGTAGAACCATTTCAAAGGAGTTGCTCAATGTCTGAACTTCGTGTCCGCTTTGCCCCCAGCCCAACCGGTTACCTTCACGTCGGCGGCGCCCGTACTGCGCTTTTCAACTGGTTGCTGGCCAAAAACAAGGGTGGCACATTTATTCTTCGTATTGAGGACACCGATGTGGAGCGTTCCACGAAAGAATCAGTGGATGCCATTCTTGAAGGGATGAAGTGGCTCGGCTTGGATTGGGATGAGGGGCCGGTCTATCAATCAGATTCGTTTCCGCTTTACAAGGAGTATGTCCAGAAGCTGCTGGATGCCGGCAAGGCCTACAAATGTTACTGCACGTCCGAGGAATTGGACGCCAAACGTAATCTGGCCATGCAGGAAGGGCGCAAACCTAAGTATGACGGCACGTGCCGTGATCGTGGCGATCATCCTGACGGCCAACCGTATGTAGTCCGCTTCCGGGCACCGCAGGGCGGAGTGACCGCTTTCGATGATCTGATCAAAGGAGTTATAACGTTCCCGAACGAAGAGCTGGACGATCTGATCATCCAGCGGACTGACGGCACGCCAACCTACAATTTCTGCGTGGTGATTGACGATGCCACCATGCGTATCACGACCGTCATCCGGGGGGATGATCATGTCAACAACACGCCGCGCCAGATTCAACTCTATGAAGCGCTCGGTTTTCCGGTGCCGCAGTTCGCCCATGTTCCGATGATTCTCGGTTCCGACAAGGCGCGTCTTTCCAAACGGCATGGCGCCACCAGCGTTATTGCCTATCGTGATATGGGGTTTTTGCCCGAGGCATTACTAAACTACCTGGTGCGATTGGGATGGAGTAACGGCGACGATGAAATTTTCAGCCGTGACGAGATGATTCAGAAATTTGACATACATAACGTGGGACGCTCCGCTTCAGTATTTAACACCGAAAAACTGCTCTGGCTGAATGCCCATTACATTAAAAACGGCGACCCGGAGCGGTTGGCAGGCCTGTTGCTGCCTCACCTGTCCAGCCGGGAAGTGACGACGCTTGGCGGACCGGATCTGATGGCAGTAGTAAAAACACTGCAAGAACGTGCCCAAACACTGGTAGAAATGGCTGACCGCGCCGTATTCTACTACAATGCACCGGACAGTTATGATGATGCAGCTCTTGCCAAATTTGACAAAGAACAGGTTCTGGCTGTTTTTGAAGTGGTCACCGAAAAGCTTTCTTCTGCGCCTATCGATGCTGTTGTCGTGGTCGATGCACTCTTTAAAGAGATCTGCACTGAGAAAGGCTGGAAGATGGGTCAGGTTGGCCAACCGGTCCGAATTGCCCTCTCGGGCGGCACACAGGCACCGGGGATTGGTGAAATCGTGGTAACACTGGGAATAAAGGAAACGCTCAAGCGGATTAGTAGCGCGCGGGAGTATGTGACCGCAAAATAATCATCCTCACTATATGAATTAATAAAAGGATTGCCGGTATAGTACGCCGGTAATCCTTTTACACAAATACAACTCGGTTCTTGCCACTATTCTTTGCCGAATACATCGCCCCATCGATCCGTTTGACAAACGGGATCAACTCTTCTCCGGGCTGATAACTGCCGCCACCGATACTTATGGTCATATGAGAGCGCTC
>JAQUCQ010000232.1 GCA_028686145.1 Desulfuromonadaceae bacterium
CAATCTCGATCGCCTCATCGAGAAAACTGTCGATCAGTATCGGATGTTCCGGAGAAACCAGCACGGCTGTTTTCATATAACGCTGCAGATTTTCCGAGTCATACACGATTTCCATGGCGCGTCCGCCAAGCACGTAGGAGGGGCGAACGACAACCGGATACCCGATGCGCTCCACCACTTTTTCCGCTTCTTCAAATGAGCGGGCAGTACCGTTCTCCGGCTGAAGGAGACCTAGTTTTTGAAGCATCTCCTGGAACCGTTCCCTATCCTCCGCACGATCGATCGCATCCGGTGACGTTCCGATAATCGGCACACCGGCCTTCTCCAGCGCGACCGCAAGTTTAAGCGGTGTCTGGCCACCAAACTGGACGATCACGCCAACCGGTTTCTCGATCGCGACAATTTCAAGTACATCTTCGAGAGTCAACGGTTCAAAATAAAGCCGATCCGACGTATCATAATCGGTAGAAACCGTTTCAGGATTGCAGTTGACCATGATTGTTTCATAGCCGTCTTCAGCCAATGCAAAAGCGCCGTGGACACAGCAGTAATCAAACTCGATTCCCTGCCCGATCCGATTTGGTCCACCGCCCAGAATCATGATCTTTTTCCGGTCGGTCGGCGCCGCTTCACACTCCTCCTCATATGTAGAGTACATGTAAGGGGTGTAGGCGACAAACTCGGCAGCACAGGTATCAACGCGCTTGTAAACAGGACGCACATCCAATGACCAGCGCAACTCGCGCACCTCATCCTCACTCGTTGTCCAAAGTTTTGACAGGAATTTGTCAGAAAAACCATACTGCTTGGCTTCACGCAACACACTGCTCGAAACTTCTGCAAGGGTAAGAGACTTGAGCTCATCCTCTTTTTCTATAATTTGACGAATATTGTGCAGGAACCAGGGATCAATGGCGGTATGTTGCTGAATTTCCTCCACACTCATGCCACTACGCAGAGCATCGCCGATATACCAGAGCCTGTCAGCGTTCGGTACCCGCAGTTTTTCGAGCAGGTGCTGTTGTTCCTTGGCGGACAGTGCCCGCCTGGTTTCAGTGCCAAGCTCAAACATCTTGGAGTCAAACCCGCTGACGCCGATCTCAAGAGACCTGACCGCTTTTTGAAATGATTCCTTAAAGGTCCGGCCAATTGACATTACTTCACCAACCGACTTCATCTGAGTGGTCAGAGTTGCGTCAGCAGCAGGAAATTTCTCAAATGTAAAACGCGGGATTTTGGTAACAACATAGTCAATGCTTGGCTCAAAACAGGCAGGAGTTTCGCGGGTTATGTCATTAGTAACCTCATCCAGCGTATAGCCGACCGCCAGCTTGGCGGCGATCTTGGCAATTGGGAAGCCGGTCGCCTTGGAGGCCAGCGCCGATGAGCGTGATACCCGTGGGTTCATCTCGATTACGACCAGACGGCCATCACGCGGATTAATGCCGAACTGGATGTTAGAACCTCCAGTATCAACGCCGATCTCGCGAATGATCTTCAGCGAAGCATCGCGCAGAATCTGGTATTCCTTGTCGGTCAGAGTCTGGGCAGGCGCAATGGTAATAGAGTCACCGGTATGAACTCCCATTGGATCAAAGTTTTCAATCGAGCAGATAATCACAACGTTATCGGCTGTATCGCGCATAACCTCTAGCTCATACTCTTTCCAACCGATAACAGATTCTTCAATCAGTATTTCATCTGTTGGTGAAGCATCAATCCCCCCCAGTGCCATTTTTTCATATTCCTCAAGATTGTAGGCGATTCCGCCGCCACTGCCACCAAGAGTAAATGAAGGTCTGATAATGGCTGGAAAACCGATGGTTTTGATGACCTCCATCGCTTCAATATAATTATGCGCCAAGCCTGAATTCGGTACCGCCAGTCCGATCTTCTCCATGGCAGCCTTGAAAAGAGTGCGATCCTCTGCTTTTTTAATTGCCGGGAGCTTAGCACCAATAAGCTCTACTCCAAATTTGTCAAGAATACCCATCTCTGCGACAGATACAGCGGTATTGAGTGCTGTCTGCCCCCCAAGAGTCGGCAACAGGGCATCAGGACGTTCTTTCTCAATAATTTTGGCAAGGATTTCCGGCGTCACCGGTTCAATATAGGTGCGGTCGGCAAAGTCCGGGTCGGTCATAATGGTGGCCGGATTGCTGTTCAACAGCACAACCTCATAGCCCTCTTCCTTTAACGACTTGCAGGCCTGTGTGCCGGAATAGTCAAATTCACAGGCCTGACCAATGACGATCGGACCGGCACCAATAATAAGTATCTTTTTTATATCTGTTCTTTTAGGCATTTACACAGCACTCCTTCGTGTATTTATCGAAATATAAAGAACACTGCTCCGGCCAGACAACATCCGGCCCACAGATAATTCCAGTTAAGGCTTGTACCCATATAAAAAAATGCAAACGGGACAAAAACGGTCAGGCTAATGACTTCCTGCATGATCTTCAGTTGTGCCAAAGTGAACCGGCCATAGCCAATTCGATTGGCAGGAACCTGAATCAGGTATTCAAAAAAAGCGATCCCCCAGGAAACTGCAACGGCAATTAACCAGTGGCGAGTGCGCAGGTTCTTCAGATGCGCATACCAGGCAAAGGTCATGAAGACATTAGAGATGATCAAAAGAATGATCGTCCTCATACTGCTCCGCGCTCTTCGTCAAGCTCCTGTACCCATCCGTTTTCAAGGCCAGCATTTTCCAGTGCATCAACAGCCGCGTCATACTCTTCATGATTCACGGGGCGGTTCATCCCAGTCATAGCTGGCGCCTTGTGCGCCGGAAAATACTGGCTCATCAGTGCTATATGGGTTTCTCGGCCAAGGTTTTTGGCAATCCAGGGCAAAATTTCCGGCGATCCCGCCCTTCCTTCCGGCAGAACAAGATGACGAATAATCAGCCCCTTAACTGCAATGCCGTTCTCATCAATCTGAAGATGTCCTACCTGCCTGAGCATCTCTGTCACTGCAGATCGATTGATCCGACAATAATCCTGAGCGGATGAGATCTCTCTCGCCGAATCATCGTTACTGTATTTCATATCCGGCAGATATATTGAAACAATTCCGTCAAGAAGCTGCAGAGCATCTACTTTTTCATATCCGCTGCTGTTCCAGACAATCGGCAGACAAAAACCGTGCGGAATCGCCAGCCAGAGCGCTGCCAGAATCTGCGGCAGGTAGTGCGTTGGTGTGACAAAATTTATGTTGTGAGCCCGCTGCTTTTGCAGCTTCAGCATTCGCACCGCCAGTTCACTGGAGGTAATCACTTCACCATTACCAAACTGGCTGATGGGAAAATTCTGGCAGAAAACGCATTTCAGCGAACACCCCGAGAGAAAGATGGTACCGGAGCCATTTGTTCCGGAAATTGGCGGTTCCTCTCCCCGGTGAATAGCAGCCGATGCGATCTTCGGTTGCAGCCCTGCACCGCAGATACCCTGATTATTCTTGATACGATTAACACCGCAATCGTGAGGACAGAGATCGCAGACAGCAAGACGCCGATAGGCTTCACGAACCCGCCTGAGAAGCTCACCTGATTGATAAAGAGCATGGTAATTCATAGCAAAAAAAACCTTACTTGGTACGCGAACTACTGAAGTTTATATTTTTCCATCATGTCAACAAACCGACCGAATAAATATTGAGAGTCATGCGGACCCGGTGACGCCTCAGGGTGATGCTGAACCGAGAAGATCGGTAATTCGCAATGGCGGATCCCTTCAACAGTCTGATCATTCAGATTCTCGTGTCCCAGACAAGCTGCATCACCCAAAGAATCCAGATCTACGGCAAATCCGTGATTCTGAGAGGTAATCTCGACTTTGCGGGTTGACAAATCCATAACGGGAAGATTTGAACCGTGGTTTCCAAATGGGAGTTTGGCTGTTTTTCCCCCCAGTGCCAACCCAAGCAACTGGTGCCCCAGACAGATGCCGAAAACCGGCTTTTTCCCGACAAATTTTCTAATTTCATTTTGTACGCCAATCAGCGGTTCAGGATCGCCAGGCCCGTTACTAAGGAAGATACCGTCCGGTTTCATGGCAAGCGCCTCCTCGGCCGGAAAATTAGCCGGTACCACGGTCACGTCACACCCGGCATCAACCAGACAGCGCAGGATGTTATATTTTATGCCAAAATCGTACGCCACAACCTTATACTTCAATGTTGACGGATCAATCTGGGGATAACCTTTTCCCAGGTCCCACACACCTTCTGTCCAGTGATACGGTTTTTCGCAGGAGACACCGGATGCCAGGTCAAGACCGGTCATGCTGGGAACAACCTTTGCTTTGGCAACCAGACTCGCGTGATCAAGGTCAGTAGTAGAGATGATGCCGTTCTGTGCACCTTTGTCACGCAGGTGACGGGTCAGGGCACGGGTATCGATCCCCTGAATGCCAACCACGCCGTTCTCCATGAGATAGGATGCAAGACTCATAGTGGCACGCCAGTTTGAATAACACTCAAGATACTCTTTGACGATAAAACCGGATAAGAACAAACCGCGACTCTCGATGTCTTCTGGGTTGATGCCGGTGTTACCAATCTGGGGACAAGTCATGGTGACCATCTGTCCCTTATAGGATGGGTCGGTCAACACTTCCTGGTAGCCGGACATGGCGGTGTTAAAGACCACTTCACCTGTGGCTTCTCCTGATGCTCCGAATGATTTTCCTTCAAAAATGCGCCCGTCGGCGAGCGCAAGGATTGCTTTCATAGACTGAACTCCTAGCCCAGATAAACTGGATAAGTGCGTTTACGAAGTCGTTTTCTGCCTGAAAAGCGCAAAAAATGACTTCTATCTTACTAAATTTCTATTTTAACGTTTATACACAAGTTTGCCGCCCACTATGGTCGCAGCAGCGCTACCTGTGAGCTTTTGACCAAGCCAAGGGGAATTTTTGGATTTACTGGCCAGCTTGTCAGCCTCTACAATCCATTCGAATTTTGGATCGATCAAGGTTATATCGGCTATTGAACCGGCCTTAAGTGAAGCACGACTTAAAGCGAGTATATTCGATGGGTTACATGACATTTTTTCAATAAGTTGATTAAGTGTAATAACCCCTTCTCTGACCAGGGCGAGCGAGAGCGGCAGGGATGTTTCCAGCCCGATTATGCCATTCATGGCCACATTAAATTCGACATCTTTTTCATCCTGGTGATGCGGCGCGTGATCGGTTGCAATGACATCAATAGTACCGTCATTCAGCCCTTCCTTGATAGCGGCAACGTCTGCGGCTTCCCTCAGAGGCGGGTTCATCTTTGCATTGGTGTTGTAACCGCGCACCGCATCATCGGTCAGACTAAAATAATGCGGCGCCGTTTCACAGGTAACTTTAACGCCGCGCGCTTTAGCTTCGCGAATAATACGCACCGAACCCTTTGTGGATACATGAGCTATATGAATCGGCGTACCGGTATACTCTGCCAGCAGTGTCTCACGGACCGTGGCAATATCTTCAGCAACACGCGGAATTCCTTTCAACCCAAGTTCGGTAGAAGTGAATCCCTCGTTCATTACCCCCTCGCCCACCAGTTCCAGCTCTTCGGCATGCGAAATCACCATAATGCCGATGCCGGCAGCATACTGCAGGGAG
>JAQUCQ010000233.1 GCA_028686145.1 Desulfuromonadaceae bacterium
GTACGGCCAAGCGTCGAGAAAAGTGCCGGAGCACCAACCCCAAGCTTGCCAAGCACCATATCCACAGCCGCCTTGGTCTCCTTGTGTCCGGACGCATACGCCACCAAAATTCGGGCAAGAGGCCCTACCTCCATCGCTTTTTCTTCATACCGGGGCGACTTCACGAATGAATACTTGGCTTCGATATCAAGATTTTTATACGGTGGTTTTGGCCCGGTATAGAGTACATCAGTCTCACCATCGTACGGATGCAAACCCTTTCCGGCACCGGCGCTGTTTTCAAACCAGGAGTGATCAACGTACTCGGCAATCTTGCCCTGATCAACCGGGATCACGTTGGAGAGATCCTTGTTCAGCAAGGAGCCGGCAGGGAACCACAGGTTGCCGTTGGCATCCGGGAATTCACCATAGGACAGATAGTTGCCGACACCCGCGCCAATTCCAGCCCATTCCTTATAGAATGAAGCGACTGCCAGCAAATCAGGGATGTACACTTTTTCAACGAAATCCTGAGCCTTTTTCAACAGCCGTTTAATTTCAATCAGTTTATCGGCATTAAGGGCATTCTGTGAATCCGGATCGATTGGAATCGCCATACCACCCACGAGGAACGTCTGAGGATGCGGATTTTTGCTCCCCAGAATGGCGTGAATCTTGATGATGTCTTTTTGCCACTCAAGCGCTTCAAGATAATGGGCAGTTGCCATAAGATTTGCTTCAGGCGGCAGTTTGTAGGCAGGATGCCCCCAATAGGCATTGGCAAAAGGCCCGAGACGGCCGGACGCAACAAAAGCCGCCACCTTGTCCTGAATCTCTTTGAAATAGGTGGCCGAGTTATTCGGCCAATCAGAAAGTGAGGCGGCCAAAGCGGCTGTTTTGGCCGGATCGGCCTTAAGGCCGGACGTAATGTCGACCCAGTCGAGGGCGTGCAGATGGTAAAAATGAATAACATGATCCTGAACATTCTGGACGCCAATAATGATATTGCGGATCAGCTGGGCATTGGGAGGAATCTTGATTTTGAGTGCATCTTCAACTGCCCGGATAGAAGCAATCGAATGAACGGTGGTGCAGACACCACAAAAGCGCTGGGTCCAATACCAGGCATCACGGGGATCGCGTCCGCGGAGAATTTTTTCGATGCCGCGAAACATGGTAGATGAACTCCAGGCATCTTTTATGAAACCTCCTTCAATCTCGGCTTCAATACGGAGATGCCCTTCAATTCTGGTGATCGGATCAACAACAATCCTGGCCATAATCTATCCCTCCTTGGTTTCATTAGGGTCTTTATCTTTACGTAGCGCATTCAAGACTCCGTGAGCAGCGAAGGCCGCACCGACACCGGCCACCAGACCGAGACCAATTTTGTCGGCGGTTGCCTCAATGCCAAAGCCGGGAACATTGGGCAGACGCCGGTACATTGGTGACATGGTATCCCAGAAGTGAGGTTCCGAGCACCCGACACAGCCGTGACCGGAAGCGACCGGCCAGCTGGTTTTATCATTGTACCGCTGCGTTGGACAGTTGTGGAAGGTAGCCGGCCCCTTGCACCCCATCTTGTAAAGACAGAACCCATTGCGGTGGCCATCATCACCCCAATGCTCAACATATTGTCCAGCATCAAAGTGGGGACGCCGTTCGCAGTTGTCATGGATACGCTTGCCATAGGCAAACAGCGGACGTCCCTTGCTGTCCATCGCGGGTATTTTACCGAACACCAGATAATAGACAACCGTAGCGGTCAGATTATCTACGTTGCACGGGCAACCGGGCAGGTTAATGACGGTGGCACCGGAAACAGCCTCCTGGACCCCAACGGCACCGGTTGGATTGGGCATAGCGGCTGGAATGCCGCCATAGGAAGCACAGGTTCCAATCGCAATAGTTGCCAAGGCACCTTCGCATACCCGGCGGGCAGTTTCCAGATGCGTTTTGCCACTCGTACAACCGTATACACCGCCATCTTTCATGGAGATGGAGCCTTCAACGACGCAGAGATATTTACCTTTGTACTTGGTAATGGCATTCTCCAGCGCTTCCTCGGCCTGATGCCCGGCAGCAGCCATAATCGTTTCATGATAGTCTACCGACAGAATATCAAGGATAATTTCACTGACGGTCGGGTTGGCGGCACGCAGCAAGGCCTCGGTATCGCCGGCGCAATCCTGGAATTCCAGCCAGACCAGTGTCGGACGTTTGACTTCATCCAGAGCCTGGGCAATAGAGGGAGCAAACGTCGCAGGCAGCGACAGCGCCGCAGTCATCGCAGTACAGAACTTGAGGAAATCACGCCGTGACACCCCGCGCTGCTTGAGAATCTCGCCGACTGAGTATCCCTGCTCACTTAAACCATGTTCTGTTTTTTCAGATGCATCACGACTTTTTTGTGTACTCATACCCAACCTCCTTTCAGAAGTTTATGCCGATGTAACTCACTTGAATGACAGTTTAATACAGACTATTAACCACCGCGTCGAATTCTAAATATAAAATAGTTCTATTGCAATAGATTTTTGATATATCCAGTTGTGGGTTCATTAATAGTTTATATACAAAAATCCAGATTTCAATACCCGGGCATCTTATTTTTCCGTTTTTTTAATCTTTTTCTTCTTGAGGTGCTCATTAACCCGCTTTTCAGCCCGCACAATCAACAAGTGATGACTTCCTTCACCCGGCCCATCGCCAGGAGTGCGCTGGATATAGGTACCATCCGGCTGCATATCCCATGCTGAGCGTTGGTCAGCCAGATATGTTTCAAAAACCATACGGAGCTCTCGAGCCAGTTCAGGGGGCTCCACCGGGCACATGATCTCAACCCGGGCTTCAAGGTTGCGCTTCATCGCATCCGCTGAAGCGATATAATATTCTTCAGCGCCGCCATTGCGGAAATAGTAAATGCGGGCATGCTCCAGAAACCTTCCCACGATACTGACCACCCGGATATTTTCGGAAAGCCCCGGTATCCCCGGACGCAAGCGGCAGGTGTCACGGACTATCAGATCGATTTTGACTCCGGCCATTGACGCCTGGTACAAGGCCCGTACAACATCACCATCCTCAAGAGCATTTATTTTGAATTGAATCAGCCCGCCACCAGCGGCCTGATGAAGGGTGACCTCGCGTTCTATCTTATCAAGCAGGGCTTTTTTCAACATCCTCGGAGCAACGGCCAGTTTTGAATACTTCCGTTTGAGCATGAATCCGGTAGTGAGAAAATTGAACAGCTCGGTGACGTCTTCGGCAATGACCTGATCGCAGGTCAACAAACCGACGTCACTGTACAATCGGGCGGTGCCGGCATGATAATTCCCGGTTCCGATGTGCAAATAGCGCCGCAGACCGTTATAGTCCTGGCGGACAACCATCACGACTTTGCAGTGAGTCTTCAAACCGACAACTCCGTACGTGACATGCACACCCGCCTCTTCCATCCGCTCCGCCAAGCTGATATTGGTTGCCTCGTCAAAGCGGGCTTTCAACTCGACAACAACGGCGACCTGCTTGCCGTTGTGAGCGGCCAGAATCAGGGCATCGATGATCCGACTCTTGCGGGAAGTGCGATAAAGCGTCATCTTGATGCCGCGCACCTTGGGATCAGTTGCCGCCTCACGCAAAAAGCGCTCGACCGACGTTGAAAAGGATTCATAGGGGTGCTGCAGCAGAATCGCGCCAGCGTCGCGGATAATATGAAATATATTACGCGTCGTCTGCAGCTGGGGATGATCGATCGGATGGTGAGGAGTGTCATGCAACCGGGGAAAGTCCAGTTGCGTCAACTCGAACAGATCGCTCATCGCGAGCAGACCGGGAGTTTCAAAAACATCAGTTGCCTCATCCAGCTCAAGTTCTGCCGCCAAACGGCCGCGATGCACCGGATCCATACCAGTGCCGATTTCCAACCGCACAATCGGAGCAAATTTGCGTTCCTTCAGCTCAGATTCGATCATCTCCATCAAATCATCGGCCTCATCTTCATCCTGCTCGGTATTGGCGTTCCTGGTAACCCTGAAAAGCTCGCACGTCACGACCTCCATACCCGGGAAAAGCATACCCAGGTTATTCATCATAACCTCTTCGAGCCGGATAAAATGCTCGCCCTTTCCAACCCTGATAAAGCGGGGAGTACCGGCGTCAACCGGCACCTTGATCCGGACCAGTGAATCCTGCTTGGCCCTCGGGTAGCGCAGCGACACCAGCAGATTAAGCGACAGATTCGAGATAAAGGGAAAGGGATGGGCCGGGTCGATTGATTGCGGCGTCAGAAGCGGGAAAATGTTTGTATAGTAAAACTCTTTCAGCAGCGTCTTTTCCTTGGAGGTCAACTCATCATAGCTCTCGATCAGGATATTTTTTTCTTCCAGACGAGCGCAGATCTCCTGAAACGATCGTTCCTTATGGGCTTCCAGCTCACGGATTTCCGCATAACATTCGGTCACCTGCTGACGGGCCGTGCGGCCATCGAGTGTTAATTCCCGCATTCCGGCCCCGATCTGCTGTTTGAGGCCGCCAATCCGTTTCATAAAGAACTCGTCCATATTGCCGCTGACGATGGCAATAAATTTCAGCCGCTCCAGCAGTGGCGTGCGCTCGTCGTCAGCTTCGTGCAATACACGGCGATTGAACGACAACCAGGTCAGTTCCCGGTTCAAAAACCACTGGCTGTCGTGCAGATCAAACGGTGCAGTTTCCTGGGAAGGATTGTCGCCTTTTGCTTTAGCAGCGGCCTTCGCTTTACCAGGCACTCGTTTCGAGGTTTTCAATACACTATTCTTTGCTCGGGTACCCGGTTTCAACTTGGCAACTTTCTGTTTGACAACCTTCAGCTTGGGGCTTTTGGGCTTACCGCCTTTCGGTCTTACTGCATTTGATTCAGGTAACTTTGTATTGGTACTGTCAGTAACATCAGCAGGAAGCGAACTGCTGTCTACGATATCCATAGCGGTGGTATACAACGTGTTGTTTTCCAGTTCCGGCACTGTAAATCTCCCTGATAAAAATAGATATTATTGTAATTCTACATTGTTTCCGTTCGATCGCAAGCGCTTGATACGGATTTAGCACCGCCACGCTTCATCTTACGGCATTCAACATGCATTTACCCGCTATTTGAGATCAATCGCCAAAACAGGTATGCACACTACGGGCGCTGTCTATCCAGCAATGATCGAGCGGGACCGTCCTGCGTTTGCCGACAACGTCCTTAAGTGCTACCGGCTCAACGCCATCCCCGCGAGCCGCAACCATAACCCCGAAAACACCATCATTGATGAGGTCGGCGCACGCAGTGCCGAGGCGGGTCGCCAGCAAACGGTCCCCTGCCGAAGGCGTCCCCCCGCGTTGCAGGTACCCCAGAATTGTGAGGCGTGATTCCAGACCGGTAAGCTCTTCCAACTGCTGTGCCAGAAACTGGCTATTGCCGGTTCTTTTGCTGCCGGCCTGCTCCTGAACCTGTCGTTTTTTATCTTTTTTCTTGCCCCCCTTGTCCTTACCCGCCTCATTCAATTCGGCGGCGACCTCGTGAGAAATGGCGCCCTCAGCCATGGCAACAATGCTGAAGCCCTGCCCCCGGTGGCTGCGCCGCAGAATTGCCG
>JAQUCQ010000234.1 GCA_028686145.1 Desulfuromonadaceae bacterium
CTTCCTTATCTCTCGAAACTGCACGCAGTCTCGCTGGATTTGGCACCTTGCCTTTTCAGGCTGGTTGCCGCGACGTCACAGGGCCAGTCCCTCAGTCGCTCTCGATAAGAATATGTTTGTTGACTTGTATGGTGTAAAAAATTCTGGTATTTTTGTAGCAGTTCTCTATGGATATTGTCAATATTTATTCTGACGGCTCATTTATTTTACGTAGGTCTGTGGGGAATAGGCCTGGCGGCCCTCATGATCTCCGTCGCCCGACCGGGAAAAGGTGCTAAATATTTAAATACTGAAATCGATAATATTCGAGTGGGCACGTTTGGCATTAGCGGAGCGTTCGATCATGTCGGCAAGGGTGGTCGTCTCAAGAACAGAGCTGATTGCTTGCATTACATCCGACATTATCAGGCGGATGCCGCAACTGGAGTAGTCCCCGCACTCATCGCAACGCGGTGCAACACTTTCGTTCAGGCATTGCACTGGTGCATAGCCGCCTTCAAGTACCTTGATAATGCTGCCGATGGTGATATTTCGTGGTTCCCTGGCAAGAAAATAGCCACCTCCCTTGCCAATTTTGCTTTGCAGCAGTCCGGCATTTTTCAGGGAAAGCAGTATTGCCTCCAAAAATTTACGCGGAATCCCTTCCTGTTTGGCCAGTTCTGAAATGAGAACCGGTGCTTCAGCAGGTTTTCCAGCCAGGTTTGTTAAAGCTTTTAATGCATATTTTGTTTTTTTTGATAACATTGGCTGCTCTTTCTATAGCAAAAAGATTTCATCGCAAACAAAAAATGAGTGCCGCGCGTGTTCAAGTGGTATCGGGGCTGAAACTTAAAAGGCTACCCGATTTCGAGAAGCCTTTTAATTGTTACGATATAAACAACACAGGTGTCAATGTTTACTGCTGAAATCGCGGAAAGAACCTTTAGAGGGGGTTGGAATAGGTTTTTTGGGTTTTGTTGCATCCCAGATCATTTTGGACAGACTACGCTCAATTGGTGACATGGTGATGGCCAGTAGATAGATTGCCAAGAAAGCCAGGGCAAATATAAAGAGCATGGCAAAAGAAATTAAAATGGCTTCCAGAATGACCGGCATAATAGCCCTCGTGTGATTCGCGTTTACCCAAGTATACACTATGAGTATAAAATTGAAAGTGATGAATGAGCAAGTACTGAAAACAGATGATACTGTATACACGATTGAATAACTATGGATTATAAAAAAGTGGTGCATTTTTTTTATAATTTGAGGTATTGTTCAAAAATAATGAAATTCATTGCAGCCGCAGCATACACTTTATACACATCTGGAGATTCTATTGGCTACCATTGAACGAAGTTTTGTTTCCAAAGTCTGGGATTTTTTCTGTTCTCTTAAACTGACCCTCTTTTTGCTGATTTCACTGGCGTTGACATCGATAATTGGTACGATTTTGCCTCAGGGTACTTTGCCGCCTCAATATGTTGCTGAAATTAGCCATACCAAACTGCAGATATACACTAAGCTCGGCTTTTTTGACATGTACCACTCCTGGTGGTTCATTGCTTTGCTGTATATTTTTAGTCTTAATCTCATCTCCTGCTCTATCAAACGGTTGCCGCATGTATTCAAGTTCATCAGCGACCCGGCTCTTATCCTGGGGGAAGGGCAGCGTAACTCATTCCCGTTGAAAAAAGAGCTGTCGTTTTCCGGTCCCATTGAAAAAGGAAAAGACAGACTGGTAGAATTTCTTGGGAAAGAGTTTGCGACGCCGGTCATCACCGAACATAATGGCGAATTTCATCTCTTTGCTCAGAAAACCGCCTGGTGCCGACTGGGTGTTTATGTCGTTCATTTTAGTATTCTGGTGATCTTTGTCGGGGCAATTATTGGCTCTCTGGCTGGATACAAGGGATTTGTTGCTATTGTTGAAGGAACCAGTGTCAACTCGTTTGAGGGGAGAAACGGCCAGCAGATTCCACTTGGATTTGATGTGCTCTGTGAAAAATTCACTGCTGAGTTTTATGCCAATGGTGCTCCCAAGGAATACAAAAGCATATTGACCGTTCTGGAAAATGGCAAGCCGGTCCCCGGTTATACGCATGTAAAGGTAATTGTCAATGAACCGATGACTTACAAGGGTATTACTTTCTACCAAGCCAGTTACGGTCAGGCAACTGAGGGTGGTGATCATTACGTCACTGTCACGTCGCGAAAAGACGGGAAAGCTGAAAAGTTCACTGTTCATGAAGGTGTTCCGGTAACGTTGAAGGACGGCACGACCTTCAAGCTGCTGGAGGCAACTCAGGATGTCAGTCCCTTTGCGCCGGGATATTCCGGCCCGGCTGCCCGCATTGAAGTGACTCGTAAAGGCGCTGCTCCGCAAATTTTTATTGCATATAGAGATTATCCGGATGTGAACGCCCAGCGGGGTGATAACCTGATTTTTAGTTATGAAGGTAGCAGTGCGAAACAGTATACCGGCTTGCAGGTTGCCAAAGACCCGGGTGTCTGGGTGGTTTGGCTGGGGTGCACCCTGATGATACTTGGTCTTTGCATTGCTTTTTTCATGTCCCACAAACGGGTGTGGGTGGTTGTATCAAAAGGGCATGCCTGGATCTATGGTAATGCCAGTAAAAACCAGGCAGCATTCCAAATGCAATTTGAAGAAGTTTCTGAAAAGTTTGAGCACCTAAAAATCTAACGGAGGTTACCTAGTTTATGACCAGCTCCATGCTTTTTAACGTTACAACGTTCACATATCTGCTCTCCATGATTGCTTTCTTTGCGTTCCTTGCCAGCAAAAGCAAGTCGCTTGGTTTGGCCGGCAGTGTCCTTGCGTACGCAGGTCTTCTCGTGCAGACGGTTGCAATCGGTCTCCGCTGGAAGGAATCCTATGATATGGGTGTTGGCCATGCGCCGATGTCAAATCTGTATGAATCCATAGTTTTCTTTTCCTGGACGATTGTTCTAATCTTTACCTACATTGATATCCGTTATAAATACCGGATTATCGGAGCATTTGTTATACCGTTTGCACTGCTTGGCATGGCGTGGGCCCAGCTTGGAATGAGTACCGGTATCGAACCGCTTGTTCCCGCACTGCAGAGTAACTGGTTATTGTACCATGTAATTACCTGCTTCCTTGGCTATGCCGCTTTTGCTGTTGCCTGTGGAATTTCAATCATGTATTTGATTAAAACTGCCGTTGAAGGTTCAAATAATAATTCGTCAGCGGCTGGCGGCCTGATGTCGATGTTCCCCCCTTTGAAGGTACTGGATGATCTTAATTACCGTGCGATTATGATCGGTTTTCCGCTATTGACGCTTGGCATCATCACTGGTGCCGCATGGGCCAACTATGCCTGGGGTACCTACTGGAGTTGGGATCCAAAAGAAACGTGGTCGCTGATAGTCTGGTTTGTTTATGCTGCTTTTTTGCATGCCCGCATCACCAAGGGGTGGGTTGGAAAGCGCGCCGCCTGGCTTTCGGTTATTGGTTTTGCCGCGACTATTTTCTGTTATCTGGGTGTTAACCTGTTTCTCTCCGGCCTGCACAGCTATGGCAGTTCTAAAATGTAACCAAAGTATGGTTCAGAACAGAGTGTTTCATTCAACAGAATTATTTGGTTAGTACTATCCATCTTTTGGTACAAATAGCAATCACCGGGTCCGCCCGGTGATTTTTTTGTCTAAGGCGCCGATGCTGTCATTTTCTATAATTATTCCCGTAAAGCCGGGCGGTTACGTGCTTGCACGTGAACACCTCAAAAAGGTCATGCCTGATGAAGGCCGCTATGAGATTTTGCTTGCTGAGGGGAGTGCGCCGAGCAGGCAACGCAACCTTGCTGCGAAAGAGGCGCGTGGTGACATCCTGTATTTTTTGGATGATGACTCGGTGATAAACCCGGAAAATCTTGATTATTGCACCGCTGCCATGAGCAACCCTGCAGTAGCAGTTGTCGGAGGGCCCTCGATTACTCCTGCAGAAGATAGCTGGAAGCAACAGCTATTCGGGTGTGCGCTGGCTTCTGTGTTCGGTACCGGCTCAGTAAATAGCCGCTATCGTGCGCAGGGAGAAACCCGCACAACAACAGATAAAGAATTGATACTTTGTAATCTTGCTGTGCGTCGCTCGGTATTTACAGATCTTAACGGCTTCAACGAATGCTTGTATCCGAACGAAGAGAATGAATTTCTGGAACGGGCTGTGTCAGCAGGCTATTCGTTGCTCCATGTGCCGTCCATGTTTGTATTCCGCAGTCAGCGCCGCACCCTGCAAGCATTTATTCGCCAGATGTTCAATTATGGACGCGGCAGGGGGCAGCAAACTCTGATCACATCATCATATTCACTCACAAGTTTTATACCCTTGTTTTTTGTCGCATATCTGATTTTATCTCTGATATGTATAAAGCATGTATTCATGCTCGTGCCACTCATGATATACGTGTCTGCGGCATTGGTAAGCTCACTTGTGGTGCTGTCTCGGACGGGACATTTATACTCTTTGCTCCTGCTGGGAATTTATCCGCTTATGCATATCGTAAACGGTGCGGGCTTGCTATGGGGGCTATTAAACGGGAAGCCGGGCCCGGCACTTGATAGCAAAATACAGGTAAGAAGGATAAAAACGCTAGGGGACAATTACCCTAGAGTAAGCAATTCAGGGTTGGAGAAAACGTTGATATAAGTATTGTCGTACCGGTTTACAATGAACAGGATAATGTGGATGCGGTATATTCAGCGCTCAAGGTTGCACTGCAGGCTATGGGGTGCTCATATGAGATCATCATGGTGGATGACGGCTCTTCTGATGAGTCATATGAAAAGCTGACCCTGCTTGCGTCTGCAGATGCTACGCTCAAGGTCATCCGGTTCCGCAGGAACTTTGGCCAGACTGCTGCAATGTCGGCAGGTTTTGATTATGCAAAGGGTGATATCATTATCCCGATGGACGGCGATCTGCAAAATGATCCTGCTGATATTCCGCGTCTGGTCGCAAAAATTCATGAAGGCTATGATGTGGTTTCCGGGTGGCGCCACTCAAGGAAAGACACATTCATTACCCGCAAGATCCCGTCGTTGCTCGCAAATGCACTTATATCCCGTTTGACTGGGGTTTATCTGCATGATTACGGCTGTACGCTCAAGGCATACCGTAGTGAAGTGCTGGATGGCATCAACCTGTACGGTGAGATGCATCGCTTTGTTCCAGCACTGGCAAGCCAGTTTGGGGCCAGAGTGGCTGAACTGCCGGTCAATCACTTTCCCCGC
This sequence comes from Desulfuromonadaceae bacterium, assembly GCA_028686145.1. Classification (GTDB taxonomy): domain Bacteria; phylum Desulfobacterota; class Desulfuromonadia; order Geobacterales; family Pseudopelobacteraceae; genus JACRCG01. The sequence continues at coordinate 5,257 of JAQUCQ010000234.1, forward strand.
CTGCATGGTGTCAGTAAATACGGCATATCCCGCACGCTTCGGGTGATCCTTGATCTGATAACAGTCAAGTTTCTGATGGCCTATTCTACCAAACCGATTCAACTATTTGGAAAATGGGGGGTCTACACGATACTGGCCGGGTTTGGCACAGGAGCAATGACTCTTTATATGAAAATATTTGAGCACTTTAGTATGAACAGAAATCCGCTTCTAATATTGACAGCTTTTCTCCTGTTTATGGGTGTTCAGTTTATCGTGTTGGGATTACTTGGTGAACTCAACGTCAGAACCTATTTTGAGTCGCAACAAAAGC
>JAQUCQ010000235.1 GCA_028686145.1 Desulfuromonadaceae bacterium
GGTGGCAGCCGATGACCCGGAGATGCACTCTTCGCAGAATGAGCAGGACAGCCGCAACTACGCCCGCTTTGCCAAGGTTCCAATGCTGGAGCCATCAGATTCGCGGGAATGCAAGGAATTTACCCGGCTCGCTTTCGAGTTGTCGGAGCAGTATGACACGCCGTTCATGCTCAGAAGCAGTACCCGTATTTCTCACGGCAAATCGATTGTGGAACTGGGTGAGCGGGCGACTGATCTGCCGCTGCCAAAACTTGAAAAAAATCCAGCCAAGCTGGTCATGCTTCCGGGTAACGCCCGCGTTCGTCATCCGTTGGTCGAACAGAATCTTGTCAATCTTTCTAAAGCTGCTGCAACGATGGCGTTGAACCGTCTGGAGATCCGTGATCGTTCGATCGGCATCATAACCGCCGGCATCTGCTACCAATACGTCCGGGAAGTACTGCCGGATGCTTCGACGCTCAAGCTTGGCATGGTACACCCGCTTCCGCATGATCTGATCCGTGAATTTGCTGCACAGGTCGATACGCTCTATGTTGTTGAAGAACTTGATCCCTTTATCGAAGACCAGGTCAAGGCCATGGGACTCACTGCCATCGGCAAGGAGATCATTTCCCTGTGCGGTGAACTAACCCCGGGACGGCTCCGCAGCGCCTTCGGTCTGCCGCAACCGGCCACCATACCGGTTGAGCAGATGCCGGGCCGCCCACCGAATATGTGTCCCGGCTGTCCGCACCGCGGCGTATTCTTTGCTCTTAACCAGCTTAAAGCCTATGTTACCGGCGATATTGGCTGCTACACGCTCGGTTTCATGCCACCGTTATCTGCAATGGACACCTGTGTCTGCATGGGGGCTTCAATCGGCATGGCAACCGGAGTGACCAAGGTTGTTTCAGCTGAGGAGAAGAAAAAAATTGTGGCGGTGATAGGTGACTCCACATTTTTGCACACCGGCATGAACGGCCTGATGGATATGGTGTACAATAATTCGCCTGCAACAGTGATCATTCTTGACAACAGTATTACAGCAATGACCGGTCGACAGGATAATCCCGCATCGGGATTTACCTTGATGGACGATCCTGCCCATGCCATAAATATCCCGCTGCTTTGCAAGGCGCTGGGAGTCAAAAATATCCGCGTCATCAATCCGCTTGACCTGGAAGAAACCAAGCGGGTAATTGCAGAAGAGATGGAACGCCCCGAGCCTTCGGTGGTTATTACGAACAAGCCGTGTGTACTCATTAAACGTGAGGATGTCTTCCAAAAAGGGCCGGTCTATGCAGTTGATACAGATACATGCACTGGGTGTCGCGCCTGCCTGAAAATCGGCTGTCCGGCTATTGAATGGCTTCCGGCGGGGGATGGCAGTAAGAAGGGCAAGGCCCGCATTGATCCGCTGCTCTGCACCGGCTGTGATGTCTGTCGCCAGTTATGCGCGTTCGATGCGATCGGGAGTAAATAATGAAAGCACAGATCAAAAATATTCTTCTGGTAGGGGTTGGTGGGCAGGGCATTCTGCTGGCTTCCGAAATATTGTCCGAAGCTGCCATGCTGGCCGGTTTTGACGTTAAGAAAAGTGAGATTCACGGCATGTCCCAGCGAGGCGGCAGCGTTGTCTCCCATGTTCGTTACGGTACGGAGGTCTTTTCTCCGATCGTCCCGGAGGGGGAGGGGGACATTCTGTTCGGTTTTGAATTGATGGAAACGGTTCGATCTCTGCCGCTTCTCAAGCCGGGTGTCGGCACTGTGGTGGCTAATGACCTGCGCATATCGCCTCCATCGGTATTGATGGGACAGGAAGTCTATCCCGAGGGGTTAACGGAACATATACTGACACAGTTTGCCGATTTTCTGCTGGTTGACGGCCAAAAAATGGCAACTGATGCCGGTAACGTCCGTGCCGCTAATACCGTCCTGCTTGGTGCAGTTTCAAAACGACTCGATATTGCCGAGGAATACTGGATAAAAGCTCTGGAAAAGATGGTGCCGGCCAAGGCGCTGGAGGTCAATAAACGTGCCTTCCAGATGGGACACATGTTATAGGGACACGATGTTCAGTCGTTCCACATTCTTGCTAAAGAGGTAGAGCCGTATGTTTTTCAACGAAGAATTTGAAACCCTGCCGCGTCCCGCTCTTGAAGCCCTGCAGTTGAAACGACTGCAATCGACACTTGAAAGAGTTTATAATAACGTACCGTTTTATAAAGCAACATTTGATGCTGCAGGCATTAAACCTGCTATTGTCTCATCCCTTGAAGATCTGCAGAAACTTCCATTTACCACCAAGCAGGATATGCGGGATTCGTATCCCTACGGTCTGTTTGCCGCCCCGATGGATGAGATTGTCCGTATTCACGCGTCAAGCGGGACGACCGGCAAGCCGACGGTTGTCGGTTACACCCAGAAAGATATCTCTATCTGGTCTGAACTTATGGCACGGTCGTTTGTCGCTGCCGGAGCCCACAAAGGCGATATCATTCACAACGCCTACGGTTATGGACTGTTCACCGGCGGGTTAGGTGCCCATTACGGTGCCGAGCTGTTGGGGGCTTCCGTCATTCCGATCTCCGGCGGGAACACCAAGCGTCAGATTATGATCATGCAGGATTTTGGTTCCACCGTCCTGACCTGCACGCCCTCGTATTCGCTCTTCATGGCTGAAGAAGCACAGGCGGAAGGAATTGACTTTAAAAACCTGAAATTGCGCGTCGGGATCTTTGGTGCCGAGCCATGGTCAGAGTCAATGCGTGCCGAGATCGAGCGAAAACTCAACCTGTCGGCGATTGACATCTATGGCCTATCCGAGATCATGGGACCGGGCGTTGCCATTGAGTGCATCGAAGCAAAGCGGGGCCTTCATATCTGGGAAGATCACTTCATCCCGGAGATCATCAATCCGGAAACCGGCGAACGTCTTCCTGAAGGTGAGCGGGGCGAGCTGGTAATTACCACTATTACCAAACAGGGAATACCGCTGATCCGCTACCGCACCCGCGATATTACCAGCCTGACGTATGAGCCCTGCATCTGTGGTCGTTCTCATGCCCGCATTACCCGTATGAGCGGCCGTTCTGACGACATGCTGATAATCAGGGGGGTGAACGTTTTTCCTTCTCAGATCGAAGCAATTCTGGTTGGTATTGAGGGAATTGAGCCCCACTATATGTTGATTGTTGATCGTGTAGGGACACTGGATACGTTGACGGTTCAGGTTGAGGTCAGTGAACAGCTGTTCTCGGACGAGATCAAGGTGCTGCAGGCCTTGTCACGGCGGGTCGAAAAAGAGATTAAGGATATGCTGGGAGTCACCTGCACGGCAAAACTGGTCGAGCCGAAGACGATTCAGCGTAGCGAAGGCAAAGCCAAGCGAGTGATCGATAACCGCAATCTGTAGGGGCGTTGCTCTCGCGCCCACTCTACCGGAGGTACATCATGAAAGTTGAACAGATATCTATTTTCATCGAAAACAAGTCCGGCCGACTGGCTGAAATTACCCGTATACTCGGCGAAGCCGGAATTAATATCCGGGCGCTTTCGCTGGCTGATACATCTGATTTCGGCATCCTGCGCTTGATTGTCAACAACGGGGCAAAGGCCACGTCAGTACTGAAAGAAAACGGCTTTACCGTCAACAATACCGAAGTGGTCGCAGTTGAGGTGCCGGACCGTCCGGGCGGCTTATCTGCCATCCTGCAGACGCTTGACCGGGAAGCGATCAATGTCGAGTACATGTATGCCTTTGTTGAACGCTGTGCCGGAAACGCGGTCATCATTTTCCGCTTTGATGAAACTGATAAAGCAATTGACGTCCTGAAGAAACAAAATTTCAACATGCTTGAGGGAAACCGCCTGTATAACATGTAGTTAAATAAAATCTCGGAGGTCGAAATGAAAAAGATGTCGTTGCTGTTCAGCAGTATCTGTTTGAGCCTCATCTGTGCAACCGTGTCGTTTGCATCAGGATCCATTAGGATCGGCGCTCTCTTTGCCGTTACCGGTCCGGCTTCTTTCCTCGGCGAACCGGAAAAAAAGACTCTTGAACTGCTGGTGAAAGAGATGAATGACAAGGGCGGCATCAACGGCCAGAAACTGGAAGCCGTTATTTATGATACCGGCGGTGATGCTACCAAAGCGGTGCAGCTGGCCACCAAATTGATCCAGGATGATAAGGTCAGCATCATTCTCGAGCCAAGCACTACCGGCGAAAGCATGGCGGTGATTCCGGTTGTTGAAAAATGGAAAATCCCCATGATATCCTGCGCTGCCGGAATCAAAATCACCGATCCGGTCAAACACTGGGTTTTTAAAACCCCGGCTAATGACCACATCGCCGCCGAAAAGATTCTTAACTATATGGCGAGCAAAAAACAAAAGAGTATCGCTCTGTTGACGGTAACGGACGGATTCGGAGCCTCCGGGCGGGAACAGATAAAGACTCTGGCAAAGCAGAAGGGTTTTACCATCGTGGCCGACGAGGTTTACGGCCCGAAAGATACCGACATGACTGCCCAGTTAACCAAGATCCGCGGCATCAAACCTGACGCGATAATTTGCTGGGGTACCAACCCGGGTCCGGCTGTCATTACCAAAAACGTCAAACAGCTTGGACTCAAGACACCGCTCTACATGAGCCACGGCGTTGCCTCCAAAAAATATATTGAACTTGCCGGTGCCGATTCGGCTGAAGGGATTATGCTTCCTGCAGGCAAACTTGCCATATACGATGCGCTTCCAAAGGGTGATGCACAGTACAAGCTGCTGAAAGGGTACGACCAGGCGTATAAAAAAACCTATGGAACTGAAGCATCTACTTTTGGCGGGTATGCGTATGACGCGTTCCTGCTTGCTACAAGCGCCATTAAAAAGTCCGGGACAACACCCGAACAGATTCGAGCCGGAATCGAGCAAACCAAAAAGCTGGTGAGCATATCCGGCGTGTTTACGATGACCCCGAAAGATCATAACGGCCTTGATCTGACGGCTTTTGAGATGGTCAAGATTGTCAAAGGCGACTGGTCGCTGATTAAATAACTCAAAAGGTCCCAGGGAGATAAACCATGAACATTAAAGTTATGAACATTGTTATTGCAGCAGTTACCTTACTGTTCTCTGCTAACGTGTTTGCCGCCGCACCGATCAAGATTGGTGCCCTGTTTGCCGTTACCGGACCTGCAGCATTTCTTGGCGAGCCGGAACGCAACAGCGCCAAAATGGTGATTGATGAGATTAATAAAGCTGGCGGGGTCAAAGGACACAAGCTTGAACTGGTGGTTTACGACACCTCCGGTGATGCAACGAAAGCCGTTCAACTGGCAACAAAACTGATCAAGGATGACAAGGTGGTCGCTATCATCGGACCGAGTACGACTGGCGAGACCATGGCGGTGATCCCGGTAGCGGAACGAGGCATGGTTCCCCTGATTTCCTGCTCCGCTGGCAGCAAAATTACTGATCCGGTAAAAAAATGGGTTTTCAAAACCGCTCAGAATGATTCGTTAG
>JAQUCQ010000236.1 GCA_028686145.1 Desulfuromonadaceae bacterium
CTTTGTAGACCCCTTTAGCTTTGGCAATCTGAACGCCCTCTTTCTGGCGTTCTTTTGATAGGGAACGTTCAAACTGAGCAAATGAAGCAAGCATATTGAGCATTAGTTCTGAAAAAATATTGTTGCTATCGGCAGAGAATGTCAGGTTTTCAGCAAGAAACTTAACTGTTACGCCTTTAGCAACTAGCGTCTTTACTATTTCTCTCAAGTCGTCAATGTTGCGGCCTAATCGGTCAAGACTGTGAACTAGGATCGTGTCACCTTTGCGAGCGTGCTGTAACATTCTCTGTAGCTCAGGGCGGTTTGTGTCTTTGCCCGATAGCCTGTCTTCAAACATCTGGTCAACAGTGATGCCGTCTAACTGCCGTTCTGTATTCTGAAGTACCGATGACACCCTTTTATATCCGATAATCTGTCCACTCATGTTGCACCCCCCCTGCGTTTGATTGACTGTACGATTTACATTATAGATGTTATGAAAAGAATGTCAACATAAATATCGTACATGTATATCGTACAGTAAAACAGGGGGTAAAGTGTACGATAGATTTGTACGCTTCAGGTATACTCAAATCGTACACCAAAGGGGTGAGGCGCAACGGCGAAGCGTTAGCCGACTGTCTGCCGCCGATTGTTAGTGATTGGATGTGTCGTTCAATTGGCCGGGATACTTCCAAGCAGGGTACTTAAATATTGGTTTTAAAACAAACGACATTGGAAGAGATGGGTTAATTGTAGCCCCATCTTCATTAGCGAGTATAAGCCCACCAGGAAACGGAAAAATTCCATTCATGACGATATGCGAAGGTGTTTTGTAATAGAACTGATATATAGGCTTTTGATTGTTGTCCACGATCTCAAGACCGGTACTGTTTGAATTGTAATCCCAGTTATGCGGTTTGTTGACCAGTTCATTTTTTACAATTTCTATTGCCGGTAGTCCTGAACCACCATAGATTTTTACGTCAGCGTATAAGTCCCCATTGTCTATGTATAATTTAACTGGTTTGTAACTGTTGAAGTTATAGGGTTCTTTGGGTGTTTTTAAAGCATCTTTGCTATATCCGGAACTTATACCATTTTCACCTAAAGATAATGTGAAATTAGTTATTTTTTCAGAAAACCTTGGTTTTACGAGTTTAACATTGCTTCTTATGTCATCATGCCAATACAGAGAAAAAGCTAACATGAAGACAACTCCGGTGCCAAAGCAAACCCATATAAAGGCAATTCTATGATTATTAAAAAGCAGGCTGGCAACAAACAGGCCGATTGCAGCGATAGATCCAAGACCATATATAACAATTTTCATAGGGGCGGTCGTCCTTGTTGTTTTTTCGGGTATTAATTGGCGTTTGGTTTTGGGGTGGATAATGGGTTTATCATCATCGGTTATTTGTCTTGTTAACGGGCATGACTTTGGCCTGCCGGTTTTCTGGCAGGTCGTTAGCCTTGTTGAATCGTATTTTCTGCGATTTGAATTATGAGGCTTATATCACTTTAGTATTCGAAGTTTTTATTTGTTGCAGATTGCGAGCAAATTAATTGCAGTCGTCCCAATCGAAGCTAAATTTAAAGCAACTGTCGTTAAATTGTCGACTCTTGAAAGTATTTTCCACAACGAGTTAACTTCATCTGAGCCCTCTTGTTGCTTGAACGTAGCGTGATTCTGAAATACCTTGCCATAACAATAAGCAAGGTTTTCGCGTATGCCTTTGGCTCCTCTAATATTATATTCAGCTATTGAACGCCTTAAGGCTTCAAGTAGATCTTGTATAATTGTTTTAAATTCACTGTCCACATTACTAGTACTTATTTTGTCAAATAGTTTTGATATATCAGCAGTCAGCTCTGAAAGCATATCATTATCGATTTGCTTTTCATCATATTGCGATAATGCTTCTGCGCAATGAGCTAAATTTATAAGAACCGTCTCAGTTAAGAACTTCTTGTAGTTAACCCAGTGGGTATCGAGATTTGTTGCTTTCAAAACTTTATCTATTTTCTGATGCTGTGACAATAAAAGCTGACTATTAACACCAACCATATTATTTATTGTATTTCTAATGTTATCGGATGTTTCTTGAAGTGAAATATAGCGATAAAATATAATAGTTTTTTCTTCCGAGTTTACTTGAAAAACATTCGCCCAGACATCAATTGTGGGAATGTTGTCAGGTAACTTTGCCGCTTTAGATAATATTTTGTATAGTCGACCTGCTTGATTGTTGTCATTTATTATGTCTTCCATATAAATCTCCTCACAAGATCATACCTTTATCTTTAAACCATGAAAGCTTCTATAACCATAAACTTCTATGCCATGTGCCGAACTTAGGGTTTCTATATATAAACTCTCCGTCTTTATGGCATCCACGACAGCTCTACTAATATAAGTTTTTTTAACTTAGTTCCTGCAAGACAGGACATTCTATACCATACAAAGCGCATTTTAAATAGCCTGATTTAACCATAACTTAACCAATATGTTGAATGATTGGAGAGTAAAGACCTAAAAAGAGTTTTATTAGAAACCTTGTATGTTTTACAGAGAGGGCGTATACATTTCCCTCGGTGAAACAATCTCCAGTGGAGGCAAGATTATGGCTCTTATGAAATGCCCAGAATGTTCAAATGAGATATCTGATCGAGCAGAATCTTGCCCACACTGCGGGTTCCCTATAACTAAGTTCCTGGAGAAAAAGAAAGCTGAACAATTGGTGCAAGAAGCCTTTGCTGCTGAAACGATGAGGAAAGAAGAGCAAAAAAAGAAACTTGATCGATCTACTGCAAGCACACCTAACTACAGTGAAGATGAATCCCCAAGTAAACCTAATTTCAAACTTATGGCGGTTGTGGTTAGTGCAATATTCTTATTAGCAATATGTGGATATTATTCAAACGCCAATGACGTTAAGGCCAAAGAGCAGCAGAAAATTACTCAAAAAAGAACGTGGTTTAATTCTGCCAAACAATTAATAAAGTCAAATGAATTGCGAGATGATGAGCTTGATAAGGCAAAGGGCAGTTTAGCATCTATAGATGCAAGCATGCCAGAATATAAAGAAGCTCAAGAATTGCTATCCAATGTGGATATGCGAATCCTAACAGTCAAAAAGGAAAAGGAAGTAAAAGCAGCAAAAGAGCGAAAGGCCACGGAAGACGCTCAATACACCCCCGGTGGAAAACGTGTTCATGCAAAACACCCTGAGTGGGATTCAAATGATTGTAATGCGATTGCCAGAGGACATATAGGCATCGGAATGACTTCAGCACAAGTTGCTGCTGCCTGGGGAAGACCATACCATATAAACAAAACTCATAATTCATACGGATCTAGTGAACAGTGGGTTATGAGTGATGGACTACCATCAAGTTACGTATATTTTGAAAATGGGGTTTGTACAACGATACAAAATTAAGAGTAGAGAAAAATATTCGGAGGTAATAAATGAAAACAATTGGAATTGCTTTGCTTGTAGTTGGATGTATTCTTGGAATCTATGCATTTCAGATGGAAACAACCGTAACTACAGAGGGTAAAGATTTTGGTTATGGGATTTCAATCCCTTCCATGACGGTCAACAATTTAGGGCTGATGGAAGACCGCAGAAACAAGCTAATGATAGCAGGAGTTTTAGTTTTAGTTGGTGCAATATTCACAGCGTTTGGTAGCAAAACAGAACGTGATGAAGCATCCAATGAAGCAAGCTCAAAGCTGGTTAAATGCACTTATTGTGCAGAAATGATTCAACCTGAAGCAATTGTTTGCAGGTTTTGTGGGAAAGATGTCCCTGAAAAGGTGATTGAAGCTGTACCCAGTGAGCCAGAATCCCTAATGGAAAAATATGGTATCACTTTTGAAGCGGATAAGTATATTTATGATATATACAAATATGATTCTCTGACTGATGCAGTAAAGTATGCCCAATTAATGAAGAGGTTTAGTTGACCACTATTAGACATAAGATAATTAGGAGGCAGAGAATATGGCGCTATTAACAAGAAGATCAATTACTCGAATTTCAGATGTTCTTGATAAATCATGTTTTACAAGTGCTGCGTTTGAGTTAGTAACTCCAGACGCAGGTGATTACCTTGCAAGTATTAAGTTTTTTGATAGACCTGATTATGAATTTAATATTAGGTCTGTAAATTCTGGTTTTACTGTACAATATATGCCTGGAAACGTGGTTAATTCCGTTTATGTTAAGCAAGATACATTTGACATTTGTTTAACCTCATTACATGAATGGACTAATAATATTAAAGCCGAATTGCTATCTTCGAATCCGTTATTCAATGAGTTCGAAGAACTAAAGAAGACCTTAAACGATGCAATAGATCAAAAATATAGTACTTCATATGAATCTTTCACTAAAGAAGAACTTAATACTTTAAAAAATGATTTTGAACTACTGAATTCCAGATTTTCGGAGTTACATGAAAAATCTGTTATTACAGATCAAGAACTCACTAAGATAAAAAAGACGATGGATGAGCTTCTCGCCGAAGCAAATAGTTTCCCGAAAAAAGTATGGTATCGTACATATGGAAATAATATGCTTAAACTTTTAACTAATACAATAAGCTCTCCCACCGGCCAAAAGATTCTTGAGGAAGGTGCAAGAAAGCTCCTTGATATACCCCCATCTTCATAATACAAATATCTTAAGGGAGCTAGGAAGTTGAGGGAGAGCAAACCCACCCATTTTAAGGTGCTAGCTGAAGGAATGACGAAACAAGAGGTTGCTGCTAAACTAAAAATTGGCAAGAGTTCTGTTTACAGAATAGCGTCTGCTGGTTGAGGAAATGAAAGGGTGTAGTTTGAAACTACAACTACACCCTTTCAGATTTTGGTCTACTATGGACGTGTAGCACTTTCAATGCATGAGGCTCCAATCCAAGCAGGCATACGACCTTCTGGGCTTGCCAAAAATTCTTGGCAAGAGTCTAGAGATGAAAAAGGGCCATTTGTTGACGTTGTATAGCTATTCGTATATTTAGCAGCATAAAAAGTTGTTCCTGTTCCACTGCTATTATCCGTACTACTACCACTACCACAACCAGCCAAAACCAATAAACCCAGCACTACCAGAAAGAAACACCCATGCTTTTTAATACATCCTCCTGTTATTTTATTAAATATTGTTATTCCATATACAATAAAATAAAATAATAAACTAATTTTAAAAGTAGTTTATTGAAATATTTCTAAACCTCTTCAGGCTCAGCGAATCCTAGAAAACAGCAGTTACTGAATTCTACTGGTCTATTCGCTTTTGATTTCGCTATTGCTACTGCCATACTACATGCTCCAGCCTCTGAATTTGCCATTACCATAATTTCACCGCTTGTCTTTGTGCCATCTTCAAATATTAGCGAAACACCGACACAACTATAATACTTACGGTTTTTCGGACAGGTAGTTAAGTTTGGTTTGCCCATGATTACGGAGGTAATCTATGATGGCGAACATGAGAACGAAACGAACATCC
>JAQUCQ010000237.1 GCA_028686145.1 Desulfuromonadaceae bacterium
AACGCACCCCGATTCCTTCAACTCGCCCATTTCCGACATGCGGTCTCCGGAAAGCCCATAGGTAATGGAGCCAACCGGAAAAACGTTACAGAGGCCTTCCATCTTTGCCTTGTTGATAACATAGCTGGCAACCGCTTTATTATCGATGACCGGCTTGGTGTTCGGCATGCAGCAAACAGAGGTAAATCCGCCTGCTACTGCGGCTTTTGTACCGGAGACTATATCTTCCTTGTATTCAAGCCCCGGATCACGCAGATGAACATGCATATCAATCAGGCCAGGCACCACATATTTGCCGGCAGCATCGATAATTTCAACCCCAGCCGCTGCAGCGAGTCCCTTTCCAAGCTCCTTGACCAGGCCGTTCTCTACCAGGACATCCAGCATGTCATCAATGTTCTGTGAGGGATCGATCACTCGGCCGTTTTTTATCAACAAATTCATGTTATCACCTCGAAAATGAAGTTTGAGTTTATTCCAGTTCGCCGCCGCAGACATGATACAACATCGCCATCCTCACTGCGACGCCGTTCTCTACCTGTTTTAATATCCAGGACTGGTCACCATCCACCACGCTAGTGGACATTTCCACCCCACGATTGATCGGGCCGGGATGCATTATCATGGCATTCGGCTTAGCCAACTTGATATTCTGAGGATTAAGACCGAAATAGCGGGAATATTCTCGGGCATTCGGCATAAGAGTTTTACCCTGACGCTCCTGCTGTATACGTAACATCATGACGACATCAGCATCTTGCAGAGCCTCATCCATCGTGGCACAAACGGTTACATCACCCAACTTTTCCACCCCTGGCGGCACCATGGTTGGCGGGCCGGCCAGATATACCGACGAACCGAGTTTGGTCAGCCCCTGGATATTGGAACGAGCGACGCGGCTATGTGTTATATCACCGACTATTGCCACTTTCAGACCGTCCAGTCGCCCATAACGATCCTTCATGGTCAGCAAATCCAGGAGACCTTGTGAAGGATGTTCGTGAGCACCGTCTCCGGCGTTGATTATCGAGCAGTTAACCTTGTTCGCCAGAAAATAGTGTGCACCGGAAACGGCATGGCGCATGACGATAATATCAGGTTTCATCGCCAACAAGTTCAAAGCCGTATCAGCCAGCGTCTCACCCTTGGTGGCAGAACTGCTTGACGGGGTGATATTGACGGTATCAGCCGAAAGGCGCTTGCCGGCAATTTCAAAAGAAGTACGGGTGCGGGTAGAGGCTTCGTAGAACAGATTGATAATCGTCTTACCACGCAGCGTCGGGACCTTCTTAATGTCACGACTGTTAATCTCCCGCATGTTCTCAGCGGTTGAAATCAACAACTCGATATCCTCTTTCGACAGGTCACGCAGGGCAATAATGTGTTTGTGTTTGAACTCGGCCATATCAGTTCACCCTCCCCCTATTTTTCAAGTACCACTTCAATCGGCTGGTCTGATTCGTCAAAAACAACCTGGACATTTTCTTTCTGACTGGTAGGAACATTGCGACCTACAAAATCAGCACGAATCGGTAATTCGCGGTGACCACGATCAATCAGCACCGCCAGCTGGATTGACTGGGGACGCCCGAAATCCATCAATGCATCCATGGCTGCCCTGATAGTGCGGCCGGTGTACAGGACATCATCAACCAGAATTACCTTCTTTGCTTCCAGAGAAAACGGAATTTCGGTTTTGCCGACCGGGTGGTGCGGCAGCTGACCGGAGCAATCATCACGATAAAGTGTAATATCTACGGCCCCCACCGGAACGGTCCCCCCCTCAATGACACCGATCTGTTGCGCTATTCCGTCAGCCAAATATGCACCACCGGAACGGATGCCGATCAGGACAATATCCGTAACCCCTTTGTTGCGTTCGAGAATTTCATGCGCGATTCGTGTCAAAGCACGCTTGATTCCTGCGCCATCCATAAGCACGGTTTTTTCGGTAGTCATCCAGTCCTCCTCAGACACAAAAAAAGAGCCTCCCCGCACCTGGCGGCAAGACTCTTCTGTTATGAATTACGTTTGATCATTGTGTCGCCTTTGTTAGTCTCTCGGACTAAATTAAAAGGGGGGTGTATGTATAGTGGCTGCACTCTATCATCCAAAACTGAAGCAGGTCAAGCAGGATTTCAGCAAAATATTGCTTTCTGCCTAAAAAACGTTGTACCGGACCGCTAAATTGCCAGTATCTCCACTGATATCCCGAGGCCGGCAACCTGCCCCATTACTTCAAGATGCAGAAATTCACTCCGTATCAATTCTTGTGACACTCTCTGCAAGTCGCTACTGTTGACCAAATCATAATTAGCAAGGACATCTTCAATGGACTGCTGCTTTTGGTGGTAAATTTCATTTTTAGCCAGACGCATCATCAAACTGTCGCTGCTTTCAAGTGACATCAAAGTTTTACCTTTCAGCTGTTCACGTGCAGCATCAAGTTCATCCTGTGGCACCTCTTCAGTAACAAGCCGCGACATCTCGCGTTGTGCAATTTCAAGGACTTCAAGACAATGACCTTTTTCAGTACCGGCGTACACAACCAGCGCTCCCGAGTCAGCATGGGATATGATGTATGAATAGACCGAATACGCCAACCCCTTCTTCTCGCGAATTTCCTGAAACAGCCGCGAGCTCATCCCGCCGCCCAGAATTGTCGTCAGCAAAAATAAAGCATACCGATCCTGGTGATCATAGCGAAACGAACGTGTGCCAAGACAGACGAGAGTCTGCTCCATCTCACGTTCAATAAGATTTACTTCTTTTTCAACACACAGAAAGGCATCGTTTAATTTTGGCAGCCACGGGGAAAACAAATCAGAAAACAGAGGAGCCAGAATGGCAACCAACTCATCGTGATGCACATTGCCTGCTGCAGCTATTATTATATCCTGAGGCCGATAGCGGCTCATTTTATGCGACAGGATCGATGTTCGCGACAAACCGGTAACCGTTTCCTCACTGCCAAGAACCGGCATACCAAGCAATTGCCCCCTCCAGAAGTTCTGATGGAAGCGGTCATGAATGAATTCATCAGGAGCATCATCGCGCATCTTGATTTCCTGAAGAACGACCTTGCGCTCCCGCTCAATCTCATCAAGCGGAAAAGTTGAATTCAAAAAAATGTCCGCTAGCAGATCAACGGCGTTAGGGAGAAATTTAGCCAGAACCTTGGCATAATAGCAGACATATTCATGTCCGGTAAATGCGTTCAAAATCCCACCCATGGAGTCAATTTCACGGGTAATTTGGTGGGCACTACGTCTTTTTGTCCCCTTAAACAGCATATGTTCAATAAAATGAGCAACTCCGTTATCTTCTGGAGCTTCATGTCGGGTGCCGTTGGCCACCCAGATGCCGGTTGTTACGGTGTGCATATAGCCGATGTTCTGAGTGACGATGCGCACACCGTTATCAAGTGTCGTTGTAGTTATCATGGGGTAAGCATACCCTAGTTTTAGACTATTTCAACCAAAAACAAAGTCATGAATATTCCATCATACAACTGAATTCTGCAGGGATATTTTGTTCATGACCCGACGATAAGCGCCACATCTGTTTTTTACTAAAAGTAAAACATGTACTATCTTGTGCATAACCCATTCAACTCTATTTTACTTAACAGATAGTGGCTTTACAGCACTATTTTTTTCGCATTACTAAAAAAATATTGACATTCAGTACCACTGGTATTACCACATAATATAACTTATTTATATTTCGGTTTAGCCTCACATATATCGGCAAAACATCAAGTCCATACAAACAACCGACAAAACGGTATACAAAAGATCAGAACAGGAGCCCTTTTATGAATATTCATGAGTATCAGGCGAAGGCAATACTCAGAAAGTTTGGCGTACCCGTCCCTGACGGCTCTGTCTGTTACAACAGTGCCGGCGCCCGCGAAAGAGCCAAACGCCTTGGTGACGGTCCATGGGTTGTCAAAGCTCAAATCCACGCCGGAGGACGTGGCAAGGGCGGCGGCGTAAAGCTCGCCCGCACCCCGGACGAAGTGCGTAACATCTCACGTGAAATGCTCGGCATGATACTTCGCACCCACCAGACCGGCGCTGAAGGAAAGCTGGTCACCCGTGTTCTGGTGGAAAAAGGGTGTACCATCGCCAATGAACTCTACGTCAGCCTACTAGTTGACCGTGCCACGTCAAAGGTTACCGTGATGGCCTCTACCGAAGGTGGAATGGACATTGAAGAGGTCGCCACCAAAACACCTGAGAAGATTTTTGTTGAAGCTGTTGACCCCTTGGTCGGCCTTACTGCTTTTCAATGCCGCAATATCGCATCCAGCCTTGGACTGACCGGTAAGCTGGTCGGCAAAGCCGTTGCTGCCTTAGAGGGACTCTATAAAACGTTTACGGCTTGTGACTGTTCCCTTTTGGAAATCAACCCTCTGGTTGTCACCGCAGAAAACGAGCTCCTGGCACTGGACGCAAAATTCGGTTTTGACGATAATGCCATTTTCCGTCATCCCAAAATTGCCGACATGCGCGACTATGACGAAGAAGATCCCAAGGAAATCGAAGCATCCCAGTTCGACCTCTCTTACATATCCCTTAGCGGCAACATCGGCTGCCTGGTCAATGGTGCCGGACTTGCCATGGCAACCATGGATATCATCAAACATTACGGCGGCGATCCGGCCAATTTTCTTGACGGAGGAGGCGGGGCCACCATCGAACGTGTCACCGAAGCATTCAAGATCATCCTTTCCGACAAGAACGTCAAAGGTATCCTGGTCAATATCTTCGGTGGCATCATGAAGTGTGACATCATAGCCACCGGCGTCGTGACGGCGGCCCGTCAGGTATCACTCAATGTTCCGTTGGTTGTCCGACTGGAAGGCACCAACGTTGAACAGGGCAAACAGATCCTGGCCGAAAGCGGACTGAACATCGTTGCCGCAGACGGTATGGCTGACGCAGCGCAGAAAATCGTCCACGCTGTGAAAGGAGCCAACCAATGAGTATTCTGATCGATAAAAGCACCAAAGTAATTACTCAGGGTATCACGGGCGCAACCGGCCTGTTTCATGCACAAGGGGCCCGTGAATACGGCACCCAGATGGTCGGCGGAGTCACTCCCGGCAAAGGCGGCACAACTGTTGACGGTTTTGCCGTATTCGACACCGTCAAGGAAGCTGTTGAAAAAACCGGCGCCACCGCCTCGGTCATTTATGTCCCGCCACCCTTCGCAGCTGATTCCATCATGGAAGCCGTCGATGCCGGTATTGACCTGGTCTGCTGTATTACCGAAGGGATTCCGGTTCTTGACATGGTCAAGGTTAAACATTTCATGATCGGAAAAAAAACCCGGCTGGTCGGCCCGAACTGCCCCCGCGTTATCACCCCCGGTCAGTGCAAGATCGGCATCATGCCCGGCTACATTCATAAACCGGGCAAGGTCGGTGTTGTATCACGCTCCGGCACTCTTACCTACGAAGCGGTCTGGCAGCTTACCTGCA
>JAQUCQ010000238.1 GCA_028686145.1 Desulfuromonadaceae bacterium
TTCGGCTCTTCTTGGCCGCATTCCTTCTGCTGTTGGTTACCAGCCGACGCTGGCTACCGAAATGGGTGAGCTTCAGGAACGTATCACCTCAACGAAAAAAGGGTCAATTACCTCAGTTCAGGCAATTTATGTACCTGCCGACGACTTGACTGACCCGGCACCGGCAACTGCTTTTGCCCACTTGGATGCAACAACGGTTCTTTCCCGTCAAATTGCCGAACTAGGGATCTATCCTGCGGTTGACCCACTCGATTCAACCTCGCGTATTCTTGATCCGCAGGTTATCGGCGAGGAGCATTATGCCGTTGCCCGTTCCGTCCAGTACGTTCTTCAAAAATATAAAGATTTGCAAGATATCATCGCCATTCTTGGTATGGATGAACTTTCTGAAGAGGATAAATTGGTTGTTGCCCGCGCCCGTAAGATACAGCGCTTCCTGTCCCAACCATTCCATGTTGCTGAAGCTTTCACCGGTTCTCCTGGTAAATACGTCGAGCTTAAAGATACTATCAAGGGCTTTCAGGAAATTGTTGCCGGTAAACACGACAGTCTTCCCGAACAGGCTTTCTACATGGTCGGTTCTATTGAAGAGGCCATCGAAAAAGCGGCCAAACTGGCTGCGGTATAAATTCAATATGTAGGGGGGCGGAACCCGTCTGCCCGCTATCTACAAGGATCATATATGGCTGAAAAGATGAAGCTGGAAATTGTTACTCCCTACAAAAAAGTGGTGGATACCGAGGTTGAAGAAGTAACTGCTACCGGTAAGCTGGGCGAATTCGGTGTTTTGCCGGGGCATGCTCCGTTTCTGACCTCGCTCAAGATCGGGGAGCTTGCTTACAAGAATAATGGTGTTACGGAGCACATGTCTCTCAACTGGGGCTATTTCGAGGTGCTTTCAGACAAAATTATTGTGTTGGTAGAGACCGCGGAGCTTGCGGAAGAAATCGATGTAGAGCGAGCCAAGGCTGCACTTGGCCGCGCAGAAGAGGCTCTTAAAAAACTTACTTCCGAGGACAAGCAATTCAAGGTTTATGAAGCTGCTGTGGAACGAGCAATTATCCGCATGCAGGTTGCCGGTAAAGGTGTACGCAAGTAGAAGAGTTTATATATATGTGGTTAACTTCAAGAGCGGCAGCGATGCCGCTCTTTTTGTTTGTGGTATATGTCCTGCAAGTTTGCTACAAGTAGCTAGCATTTATTCACATTATATGGAGCATAACTATGCCGCAAACAAACGAATTTAAACGATTACGGTGTTATGAGATGTTTTCGCAATCTACCGGTGTCGAAATCCGTTCCGCGATTAAAACCAGTGAGGAGCATGGACAGATTACCGAACGTAGCGGACGAATTCACCTCCGCTTTTTTAAGCTTACTCCGAAAACAAAACCGGAAGACGTCACACAGATCCGCTTTATCTGCGAGCCTGATGAGGCTTTCGGCTTGTCGCTGTTGATACATCAGGTAACGAACTGTTCCGTCCCGTGTAAGGAGAAGTTGAATCCCCACAAATTCTTTTCCGGAGAATTGGGGGAGGAAACTGTGACGACACTTTCCGTAGAAAAATGGGAACGAGCAGGGAAAAGCGGTTATGCATTAACCGTAGGGCGTGGTAAAGATTTTATCAGTGTGCCTGTACCTCTGTCTAAACTTCTTTTTGCCGGAGAGTTTCTGCGGGCAATATCAACGGAGCAAAGTTGGGTGGAGCGGCCTGAAAAGAAAACATCAACAGCCAACCATTGAAATGATGCAGACGAAACGCTATAGAGCCTTCTCTGATGAACTGAAGCGCTTATTTGGCTGCAGGGTACAGCGCATTGCCGTTGACGCAGGATTTACCTGCCCAAATCGCGATGGTTCATTGGATACTGAAGGGTGTATCTTCTGTGGCGGGCATGGCTCCGGTTCATATGGAATACGGCGCGATCTCAATATTTACGACCAGCTTGAAGACGGCAAAGAGGTTATGCGCCGCAAGTACCGAGCTTCAAAGTTCATTGCCTATTTTCAGTCGTATACAAACACCCATGCGAGTGTCGACCGGTTACGTGAGCTTTATACTACGGCGCTCAGCGTTCCCGATGTGGTAGGACTGATTATCGCTACCCGTCCTGACTGCCTGCAGGATGAGAAACTTGATTATCTTCAGGTGCTTTCTTCACAAACACATCTCTGGCTGGAATTGGGGATGCAGACTATGTACAATCGTAGCTTGGAGCTGATAAATCGGCGCCATGATCATAACTGCACTGTTGATGCCGTTTGTCGAGCAAAGTCGCGCGGGTTGAGAGTCTGTACCCACGTAATTCTTGGTCTGCCGGGAGAATCGCGAGACGAAATGCTTCTTATGGCGGGGGAACTGAACCGCCTCGGAGTGGATGGTGTCAAGCTGCACCTGCTACATATCATGAAG
This sequence comes from Desulfuromonadaceae bacterium, assembly GCA_028686145.1. Taxonomy (GTDB): domain Bacteria; phylum Desulfobacterota; class Desulfuromonadia; order Geobacterales; family Pseudopelobacteraceae; genus JACRCG01. Next base: position 2,417 of record JAQUCQ010000238.1, read on the forward strand.
GGAACACGTTTGGCAGAAATGTACGACCAAGGTACGGTAACAGTTATGGACAGAGTGGAGTACGCCGATCTGGTCTGCGACTTTCTGGAACTTCTGGATCCGCGAATCGTTATACATCGTCTGACCGGAGATGGTGGGCACGACAATCTGGTGGCGCCACTCTGGTCACTGAAAAAATTCGAAATACTGAACATGATTGATGGCGAAATGGAACGGAGAGGGTCGCAACAGGGATTCAGATTATCCCGGTAATGATCAGTACAAGAAAGATGAAATAAAACCCTCCTCCCACAAGTAATGTTCTCGGAGTCAGGTGCTTTTTGGTCCGAATCTGCAGATATGCCATGCCGACCGACGCAAACGTCAGGGCCACGGTTAGAAGCGCTGCGGTGTTTAGTTGCCAATCGGTAAGCATGATGCCGATGGCGGTAATTACGGACCCCTGAAAAACCATGGCTCCGGTGATGTTGCCGATCGCCAGGGTGTCCTTTCCCTTGTTAATCCAGATCACGCTGTTGAATTTCTCCGGAAGTTCAGTTGCAATCGGGGCAATGATCATGGCAAGGATGAAGGGTGATATGCCTATCTGCACGGAAATGATCTGTACTTTTTCCACAAAAATGTAGGATCCCCACACGATCAGCAACAATGAACTCAAAATCTGGCAGCCGATAATAGCCATTAGCGGATCATGACTCTTGGGGGCGAAATAACAGGGATCAATCTCAGCTTCCTCAATCTCGTGTGCTTCAGGCTCACCACCGCCTTTGAGTGTCTTTAGTACATAGCCGCCGTAAGTAAGAAAGAGCGCTAAAGCGATAAACGTCTTGATGACGGGGTGCCCGCCCAAAAACGATGCCGTTATCGCCACGGCATACAGTATCAGGAAATATTCCATATCGCGCCGCATGACAATCGTATCAACGCGCATAACAGGGTAGTCGTCACGTTTTTTTCGATTCCAGATTACCGCTAGGCCGCTGATAAAAAAAGCCAGCGTTCCAAGCATGAAGGGAGCCCCGATTATTGCTCCCACGCCGATTTTGTGGCCGGACTCGGGTGTGCCGAACATGATCGCAACAATAGGAACCAGTGTTTCTGGCAGGGCTGTTCCGATCGCAGCAAAGACACTCCCCACAGCGCCGTCAGAAAGTTTCAGTTTTTTCCCGAACCATTCAAGGCCGTTGGTAAAGACGGTCGCACCCAACAGGATAATCCCCAAGGCAACAAGTAGTAATATCCAATTAATCATATCTACATCTCCACACGAGTGACGACACCTTGCATCTTTGCAGCCGGCAGCTTATAAAACTGAACAAAATTAGGGGTCAGTTTCTTGATTAATGCAAAAACTTTCCAGATCGGATTCCTGGTTTCAATATCCTCAATGCCGTAAAAAATGACTTTTTCGTCGATGCCATGTTCTTTGAGCCGCTTCTCGATATCCAACACTCTCATGTATCCTGCCCGAATTTCAAAAAACTCAAGCCCTGTTCCGACATTCTTATTATGATGGCATACAATTCCAAATGGTTCATCGGTGCGAACAATAGAGATGAAGACGTTGCGTTTATAGAGGATATTGGAGCGAATAACACAGTGCACGATGTATGGGGGAATCACATCCAGTGCCTTAAGAAAAAAGAGAGCCGTGCCGTCAATATGACCTTTGGCGTAAATTTGCTCATAGGAGAGCATGAAAATGTCGAGTTCCAGCGGTCGCAATGCCTTGTACAGTGAGCGTTGACCATTAGTCCAAATCAGAATGGTTGCAAACGGGATTGAGGCCAGGATAATCGACCAGTAAGCGCCATGTGGAAATTTGGAAAAAGTGGATGTGAAATACACGAGGTCAATCAAGGCAATGACGACTACGATGGGCACTTTCCATTTTTTTGTGGTTTTGGAAAAGACCATGATCATCATAATTGCGGTAATGGTCATGGAACCGGTGACCGCCATGCCGTAGGCCGCCGCCAGATTGCCTGATTTCTGGAAGATGAACATCACAAAAATGACCGCTGTCATCAGAGACCAGTTTACGGCACCGATATATATCTGGGACTGAATTTGGGTGGAAGTATAATCAACCTTGAATAATGGCATAAGGCGGGTTGTGATGCCTTGGTAGACAATGGAAAAAACACCGCTGATAATTGCCTGTGAGGCGATTATGGTTGCCATAATCGTCAACAGCAAAAACGGGATGTAAAAAAATGAAGATTGACTCTGAATCATGGCAAAAAGGATGTTTTTTGCCTCCGGATGGGAAAGGATGAATGCTCCTTGGCCGAGATAATTTACATAGAGGGCGACAAAGACAAAATACCAGGCTCTTATGATCGGTTTCTTGCCCAGATGCCCCATATCGGCGTAAAGCGCTTCACCTCCGGTAGAACAAAGAATAACCTCAGACAATACAATATAACCGGCAAAACCGTTGATCCGGAAAAATTCTACGGCATGCCACGGATTGATTGCCGCTACTATTCCAGGTGTGTTTGAAATGGAGGCCAGGCCCGAGATCAGCAAAGTCCCGAAATAGACGACCATGATCGGCCCGAAGATGCGTGCTACTTTATCGGTACCTCTTGATTGAAAAAAGAATAGTGTGAAGGCAATAAGAGCTGCAATCAAAACCAGCGTCGATTGATGGGTGGCGGCAAGCGAGGGAATTAACAGAAAACCTTCTACTGCCGAGAGGATTGAAATGGCAGGGGTAATAACACCGTCACCCAAAAGAAGTGAGACCCCCAGAAACGAGAGAAAGCCTGCAAAGCCGAGAACTCGACCTTTTTTGAAGAGCTTGATGATAATCTCTCTCAACACAATCTCGCCACCCTGACCTTTTCTGCCCAAACTCATGGCTAACCAGGCATACTCCGCAGTGACCAAGATAGTCATGGTCCAGAAAATCAGGGAAAGGATGCCATAGACGTTGGCAATGGTCGGTGTGGTCAGGGCAAAAACTACAGTAAGGGTATAGATTGGGCTGGTGCCGATATCGCCGAATACCAGGCAAGGGGTTTG
>JAQUCQ010000239.1 GCA_028686145.1 Desulfuromonadaceae bacterium
CAAGATTACCCCCTGTTCCTTATTGGTGACCCGAAGCAGGCTATTTACAGCTTTCGAGGCGCCGATATCTTTGCCTATTTGAATGCCGGCACAAACATTCCCCCTGAGAACATGCATTCACTCGGCACCAACTTCCGATCGGAAGCCACGTTGGTAAAAGCCGTAACGGCACTGTTTGCTGCCAGCTCTGACCCATTTTTGTGCCGGGATATACCTTTCCATCCGGTCACTTCAGGCCGCTCTCCAGATGACCAGTTACTGCTTGACGGTGAACCGGACAAGGAGCCACTCAAGATCTGGGTTTATCCCCGCACTGACGGATCAAAACCTGCCCAGAAACCGGTTGCAACCCACCGCATCGTCCAGGCGGTTGCAGGAGAAGTCGCACGCCTGCTTGAACCGGGCCGGGTTATGATCTCTGCCTCGGGACAGGAACACCCGCTGAGACCGGGCGATATTGCCGTGCTGGTAAAAACACACAAACAGGCCGAACACGTGCAGGAAGCACTTTTGGTTCACAATATCCCGTCAGTACAACAAGGAAGCGCCACTATTTTCGAGACATCTGAAGCGCTTGATCTTTTGCGGATATTGCGGGCAGCCGCAGAACCACATCGCGAAGCACTGATTCGAGAAGCCCTGCTGACAGCCAGTATGGGATTAAGCGCCAATCAGATTTTATCTTATATTGATAGTTCGGGAGAACATCCCGAATGGGAGTCCTGGCTGGTCCGATTCCAAACCTTACATACAGCAGCTGGATCCGGCGGGATTGTTGCGTTTGCAGCATACCTGTTCGGAAGTTGTGGAGTGCTGAAACAAGCCCTAGCTCGTGTTGGCGGTGAACGGTGCCTAACAAATCTTCTCCATTGTTGCGAATTATTGCATCAGATCGAACGGGAAATGGGAAAAAGCCTGACAGGCTTAATTGCCTGGATTGAACGGAAAATCAGTGCTCCAAGCACCGATGACGCGGCATTGCTCCGCCTTGAGACAGACGAACACGCCGTAACTATTTCAACCATTCATGCGAGCAAGGGTCTGCAGTATCCGGTTGTCTTCATACCCTTTGCCTGGGATGCGCCTTCCGGAAAAGTAGACAGGGCACTATTCCATGATGACACCGGGAATCTGGTGCTTGATCTCGCGGGTGAGGAAGAAAATCTGCAACGAGCAACGGCAGAGCGAAACGCTGAAGCTGTACGACTCCTCTATGTAGCGCTGACTCGGGCAGAATTTCGCTGTTACGCTGTCTGGGGCGCAATCAATGGCGCAGACGCCTCTCCGCTGTTTCAGTTATTCCCTACCAGGACCTCTGCCAGTAGTAACAAAGGTTTTTCAGCGCTAAGTGACCAGGACATTCTTGACAACGTTCGACTGCTGTCAAGCGGGAGCAACGGTATTTTTGCCGAACTGATGCCTATGGCGACGCATAAACCAGAGTATCACAAAACGAAGATCGGAGATTCTCCTTATCACTGTCGCACACTTGCCCGTACTTTCCGGGATGATTGGCACGTCGCCAGCTTCAGCAGCATGACAACAGAAACCGGGCATGTATTTGAACCGCATGACCGTGATACGGTAGCGGTTGACCTGTCAGCCACCTTGACGACTCCGGAGCAGCCATCGGGCGGCCTGACAATTTTTTATTTTCCACGTGGAGCAAAAGCAGGCACCTGTCTCCATGATATTTTTGAGCGGCTTGATTATCCGCAACTGAATAGTGATTCTATTTCGGACACTGTTCGCTCTTCACTTTCAAATAACGGCTTCCACGAGCAGTGGCTGCCGGCCATCATCGACATGGTAACTGCTGTCACCTCAACCGGAATCATCCCGGAGCATCCGGATTTTTGTTTATCCCGATTAAAAAACGGTGACTGGCAGACTGAAATGGAATTTTACCTGCCAATCAGGAAACTTACTCCGGAAATAGTGCGGACACTCTTTGAAGGAATGCTTGATGAACTATATTTCGAAGATTATTACGAAATATTGAACCGGCTTTCATTCCGCCAAAGTCACGGCATGCTGCAAGGATTTATTGACATGGTTTTCACACACAATGGCCGCTATTATATCATTGACTGGAAATCAAATCACCTTGGCATGAATACCTTCGACTACAATCAGGATATGATGCACAAATCAATGTGTCACAGTGCTTATATACTGCAATACCATCTTTATACGCTGGCGTTGGATAGACTTTTGAAGTCACGGCTACCTGACTACAGGTATGAAAAACATTTTGGAGGGGCGTTATACATTTATATGCGGGGAATTTCGGCTGGCTCAGCAATGAATGGCATCTACCATGGCAGACCACTGCCGGAATTTATTCGACGTGCCGACAAGCTCCTTCTGAATTGATTATTATTTCTTGTTCAGTTGCTCTTTATATTTTTTGATACTATCTTCAAACGTGCGCTGAATTTCTCCCTTTGGATGTTCTTGTGCGTAATACCAGAAAAAGTAAACAAATAGTGCGAGTATAACCATTGCGAACAATCTCGACACAGCCCGCAGAGCAGTTTTTTTGATGTTGGGCTTCTCGGATATATCGAGCAGTTCATCGTTTTCCAGCATTCCCCGGAACAGATATCTTTCACGCAATTGCCGGATTCTTTTGAGCTGAATGGTAGAGATATAATTTACAATATCATCCCTGTCCCGTTCATCTATGTACACGAACTGTACACCGGTATTAAAGTATTCACGATCGCTTCCTGCAGCATAATTACGATTAGCAAAGACAACCCGCCCGATAACATCTACGACACGTTGTGATGATGGGACCAGGATTTCAAGCAGTGTGTACTCCCCGCTCTCGAATCCTTGGTGTGTTATGATTCGCAGACCACCGCCGCTAATATTGGCAGCCAGTGGAATCAAGGTATCCCAAGAGTTACGAACTTCCTCACTGGCCATGATCCTATCAGGAACAATTTCATCTTCGGCTCTTTTAATTGGATCGAGATGGGTGTCAGACGGTATTTGGGCATCAGCCGTCAACGTTTTGCCGGTCCAGCGTTGATCATGCTGCTCTATTTCAAGCTGTTCGCGGCGGGCACGTCGTTCCACCCACTGTTTACGGAGCAGATCTATATTCTGTTCGGTGCTGACAAAATATTTAATCGGTAGAAAAGCATCAATCCGGTAAAATTCCCGCAGTTCATCGGATACGATCTCACCGATCAGCCGTAACAACAATTCCCTGGCATCACCTTCGGAGACGACAATTGCCCTGCAGCAGTAGCCGTTTTCCTCACTACCGCCACGTAATTCAAGAATTTGTCCATAACGCAGCGATACATCTACCGGCAGCACATCACGAGAGAGCTGAAGAGTAACTAGATCTTCATCAATGTCATGAATTATTGCCCAGTCAGTAAAAACTTCCGCATTGGGCAATGGAATACCGACACCAACCTTATTCCCGACCGAAAAATAGCGTGAATACTCTTCCAGATCACTCATTGTTCACAACTCCTGGTATCCCAGCGAGGCATGTCATTTTTTTAGTACATTGTTCAGGGAAGTCAGCAACTGGTCGATGGCAATTTTGTGTACGCCGGCACCATGCCCCAACGTTTCCAGGTCGGCAATCTGGCATTCATAACACTCAAGGTTATACTGCTTGAAGACAGGCAAAGTCTCGGGGTGCTGTGTGATAATATCGGCAATTATCATTTCCTGTGTAATCATGAGGCACCTCTTGTACTAAAAAATAGTGCACCGTGTGGTGACCAGATAAATATACGGTGATTACGACAAACCATATTTCCGCCGTAACGCTGATTTCACTTCCGCCGGCACAAATTTGTCAATAGAACCATTGAGTGAACAGACCTCCTTAACAATTGACGAGGATAGATAGCCGTACTGCAGAGAGGTCATCATGAATAAGGTTTCAATCTCACGGCCGATACTGCTGTTCATCTGAGCGATCTGAAATTCATACTCAAAGTCAGATATTGCCCTGAGGCCACGGATGATGACATGGGCTCCGCGAGAAGAGACATAATCAATTAAAAGTCCGCTGAAAGTGTCAACAGAGACCCGCCCTTCCCCTTTTACGACGTCCTGGATCAACGCAACCCGTTCATCTGTTGTAAACAGTGCATTCTTTTGCGAGTTATTGGCAACTGCGACTATTATCTCGTCAAAAATAGTCAAACCCCGCTTGATTATATCAAGGTGGCCATACGTAATTGGATCAAATGAACCTGGATAAACAGCAATTTTCTTCATTATTCCTCCAGTATAAACAATTCGAGTGCTGTTTCTCCATATATGCGCCGGTCAAAGTGCTTCAGCCGGCCGTACGCTTCCAATAACGGTTTTCGTACAGAACACTCGGCCACGAGAATGGCGTCTGGCAGTAACAGACCTAACGAGTCAAGCGTTTCAGGCACACGCATATACAATTCTGACTCATACGGTGGATCAAAAAAAACCAGATCATAGCGTTGACCACTTCCGGCAATAACATGCAACGCCTTCTCTGCGTCCATAGTCAAAATTTCAGATCGGTCCTGACAACGGACACCAACGAGGTTTTTTTCCAGTATTGCTTTAACTGATACATTATATTCAATAAAACAACATGATCTGGCCCCGCGGCTAAGAGCTTCAATTCCCAGACTGCCGGTTCCTGCACAAATATCAAGAACACGAATATCAGCAAAATCAATTCGGCTCGAAAGAATACTGAAAAGTGCTTCCTTAACGCGGTCAGAAGTCGGCCTGGTCGTTACTCCCGGTGGCGCAGACAACTTTTTTCCCCGACTGGCTCCTGCGATAACCCGCATAGACATGATCCTCTTGCTCAGAAATCAGCAAAAACTAGCGCATATAGTATGATAGGTCAAGCGCGAAGAGTTTACACTAAGCGGGAACAGATTCATAACATTACACATTTGTATCGGCAGAAGTTTTGTTTTTTGTGGCCATATTATAATTTAATGCTAGTATAACGCACCGTGACTACTCAATCAAATGACATACAAACAAAAAAAGCCGATATCAGCTCGCTTGCGACCCTGGTCATTCAGCTTAATATTGCTCGCCGCAACTGTCGAGCCTATCCGAAAGGACATCCGGTGATTGCGGCAACGTTATCCAAAGTGCTTTCTGTCTATGAAGAGTTGTTGGGCAGGCATGAGGAGATTATTCTGGGCATCACTAATGATGCCCTGATGCTGGATGGTGTTGTTCTTGAAAAATCAAATGTAGTCTTTCGGGATTTTTCACGTGTCCTTTTTGAACTGGGAATTGGCGCGCTTATATTCCACCGTGGCCTTACTATCGAAGAATTGAACAGCTTTACCATGATTTTAGGCCTCAAACGGGAACAGGTCCATCAACATGACGGTATTGAGTCGGTTTGGGACAGGACCGGCATTACTGCCATGTTAATCAGGCCGATTCGCTACGAC
>JAQUCQ010000013.1 GCA_028686145.1 Desulfuromonadaceae bacterium
CTGCAAATCGCTCGGCGTAGCGGCTGTCATCCAGCCACCCCTCCCGCTGCAAGCGTATAATCACATCTTCGAGGTCCGCCCCGGTCATTTCCCGCGCTGCCATCTTTCGCCTTATTCTGGCAACGGTATAATCCCGACCGGTCAGCAGCCGTAAAGCATACTAATACATCTGGTCAGGCGTCAACGGCTCAGTATTTCTCAATATCAAGCTTGTCCGGCTCTGCAGCAGGGTCATCGGGGCTATTTTCAAACCCCTCCCAGGAAGCGTCCGAGGTTGATGAAATACCGGAAATTTTGAGGGCAAAATCATCAGGATTTGAACTCTGACGAAGCGCTTCTTCATAGGTAATCAGTTTGTTTGTATACAGCCGCATCAGCGACTGATCAAAGGTCTGCATACCATAGGTGACAAAACCCTGTGCAATTGCATCATTCAACTGTTTGGTCTTGTCCTTGTCATCAATGCACTCCTTGACACGTGCGGACGCCAGCATCACCTCAACCGCCGGAACACGCCCCTTGCCGTCTGACTTTGGCACCAACCGCTGGGAAATGACCCCCTTGATAATGCTTGCCAGCTGGATACGAACCTGGCGTTGATGATATGGCGGGAAAACACCGATAATACGGTTGATCGTTTCCGCCGCATCCATCGTATGCAGGGTGGACATAACCAGATGGCCGGTCTCGGCAGCGGTCATCGCTGTTTCGATCGTTTCATAATCGCGCATTTCTCCAACGAGGATTACATCAGGATCCTGACGCAAAGCCCCTTTTAGCGCAGCAGAGAAGGTAGGAGTGTCGGTGCCAACCTCGCGCTGGCTGATGATGCTCTTATTGTCGCGATGCAAAAATTCAACCGGATCTTCAATAGTGATAATGTTGCAGGTACGCTGGCTGTTGATGCAGTCTACCATGGCCGCAAGGGTGCTCGACTTGCCGGAACCGGTTGTCCCGGTCACCAGGATCAACCCCCGCTCCTCACGGCAGATTTTCTGCATGACCGGCGGCAGATTGAGCCCTTCCAACGTCGGAATAATAAAGGCAATCGAACGAAAAACCATCGCTACAGTGCCGCGCTGACGGTAGACACTGACCCTGAATCTTCCAAGCCCCGGCACGGCATACGCCAGATCGACTTCAAAATTTTCCTCAAACATGCGCCGCTGACGATCATTCATCATCGACAAGGCGGTGTCGGAAACGAAGTCAGGCGACAGACGCGCCGCGTTGGGGATCGGGTGCAGTCGCCCATCAATCCTTACGATAGGTGGCAGCCCGGTCTTGATGTGTATATCGGAACCTTTGGCCTTAAACGCAATTGTGAGTATCTCGTTCAGTTCCACAGCCTACCTCCGTTGCTATGCCGCCTTATCTGCCTTATTTGCCTTGTCAGGTACTGGTGCCGGCTTGAGCAGGTCCATCAGCGTTCCTTCAATTTCAGCCAGCGTTTCAGGATGTTCGGTTAACCATGTGCGTGAATTTTCGCGCCCCTGTCCGATCCGTTCTTTGCCGTAGGAGTACCAGGCGCCGCTCTTTTCAACGATATTTTTGTCAACAGCCAGATCGAGCACATCGCCGGTGCGAGAGATACCTTCACCATAAAGGATATCGAATTCGACTTCTTTGAATGGAGGAGCAACCTTGTTTTTGACAACCTTTACCCGGGTGCGGGAACCGATGATTTGATCGCCCTGCTTCAGCGTAGCAATCTTGCGGATGTCCATACGAACCGAAGCGTAGAATTTAAGAGCGTTACCGCCGGTCGTTGTTTCCGGGTTGCCAAACATGACGCCAATTTTCATACGGATCTGGTTGATAAAGATCACGCAGCAATTTGACTTGCTGATAATGCCGGTCAGCTTGCGCAAAGCCTGGGACATCAGGCGAGCCTGCAGTCCCATATGGGAATCGCCCATATCACCTTCGATCTCGGCCTTGGGCACCAGGGCGGCCACCGAGTCAACAACCAGCACGTCAATCGCGCCGCTTCTTACCAGAGTTTCAGCAATTTCCAACGCCTGTTCACCGGTATCCGGCTGAGAAACCAGCAGGTCATCGGTTTTAACACCCAGCTTGCGGGCATAGCCGATATCGAGTGCATGCTCGGCATCCACAAAAGCGGCTATTCCCCCGGTCTTTTGTGCCTCAGCAATTATATGCAGCGCCAGCGTCGTTTTTCCTGACGATTCCGGGCCATATATCTCTATTACCCTGCCGCGCGGAACGCCGCCGACTCCCAGAGCCATGTCAAGCGATATGGCACCGGTAGAAATCGCTTCCACCCCCGGAAGTGCCTCGTCATTACCGAGCCGCATAATAGCACCCTTGCCGAATTGTTTCTCAATCTGACTCAGGGCCAGTTCAATCGCCTTGTTTTTCTCGAGCGCGTTGTTTTTCTCAGCCATAAGTAGGTGTCTCCTGAAGAATGGGGTGTGTAGATTAAAAGGATAGAAAAATAACATATTCAACAGATGTATCGCAAGGTTTTATCTAACCCTGCTCTCATGATGGCCCTGTGATCTCGGGTTCATAACAGTTACCAATCTGCAATTATTATTTGGGATATCAATAAATTCATGTTATAAAATATCTCATTTTTATTTTCCAGAAGAGCAGCCAGCTCTATCTATCTGTTAATTCAAGTAGTTTTAAACTTTTATATACTCATTACGTACACACCATTTTATGAGGCACTGTCATGAATTTCCTGTTAGACCCTTATCTTCGCCTGAAGATCCGTACCCGCATTATTCTACTCTGTCTATGCTATAGTTTTTGTATCGTCTTTGCCGTTGTTGCTGGGCGCATGCTTTCACCGACTATTTCCATCATCTCTACAGCCATATTCGTACTGTTCGGTATGATTTTCAGCGGCCTGCTCTTCTGGTCAGTCAACGACGCCCTGCAAAGAATCATCGCCTATCTCACCTGCATGGCAGAAGGCAACCTGACCCAGAAAATATCCGCCAAACGTAACAATGAAATCAGCGTTATAATCCGGACCATCAACACTGTCCAAAGCACCATGCGTGAGATTATCGGTCAGATTTCACAAACATCAGAGCAGATGACCCTGGCATCCGGCAGACTCCATACAAATGCAAGCAAAATTGCCAGCGGCACGGAGAAAGTTGCGCAGCAAACAAATTCGGTTGCCGTGGCCAGCGAGCAAATGGCAGCTACTTCAAATGATATTGCCCATAGTTGCCTGAGCGCTGCCGAGAACTCAAACCGGGCCAGCGATACTGCCCGCTCAGGAGCAGAAACTGTCAGGAGCGCAACCAACGGCATGGAACGCATTGCTGCGCGGGTAAAGGATACTGCAAAAACAGTTGAAGGACTGGGCAACCGCTCCGACCAGATAGGCCAGATCATCGGTACTATTGAGGATATTGCTGACCAGACCAACCTGCTGGCACTAAATGCCGCCATCGAGGCAGCCCGTGCTGGTGAGCAGGGTCGTGGTTTTGCGGTTGTTGCAGATGAAGTCAGGGCTCTTGCTGAACGCACAACCCGCGCTACCCATGAGATCAGTAACATGATCAAGGCAATTCAAAGTGAGACAAGAGGAGCGGTAACTGCTATTGAAGAAGGTGTGGCAGAAGTGGAAAAGGGGACCGAATATTCCATCAGGTCCGGACAGGCACTGGAACAGATACTCTCGCAAATAAACGACGTCACCATGCAGGTTAACCAGATTGCAACAGCAGCTGAAGAACAGACAGCCACCACGGGAGAAATCACTACCAACATCCAGCAGATAACCACTGTGGTACAGCAAACCGCCAGCGAGGCAACGGAAACCGCTTCGGCATCTTCAGAGCTGTCCAGGGTGGCCGAAGAGCTGCAACACGTTGTAGGAAAGTTTAAACTCTAAAACTTACTCCTGACATCTGCGACAGAATACAGTGCTCCGCCCACCGAGCCTGATCTCGTCAAGCGGGTTTTGACAGAGACGACACGGCTCTCCGCCTCGGCCGTAAACCATAAAGCTCTGCGGGTAATAGGCAACCGCTTCCTCAGCCACCCGGTAGGTACTACCCTCCCCGATCGATTTTTCCAGCACGTAACGGATAGCTGCAGCAAGTTCGCTACATTCATTGAGAGCCAGAGTCCCGGCGGGGCGACCCGGACGGATGCGGGCACGGAACAACGACTCGTTGGCATAGATATTCCCGACTCCGGCCACCACCGCGCTATTCATAATCAGCTGTTTAATGGCAACCTTTCGCCCTCTGACTGAATCAAAAAGGTATTCGCCATCAAAGGCTCCGGACAGCGGTTCTGGGCCAATTCCTGCCAAAAGCGGATGCTGCCGCGGTTCTCCAGTGAACCAGGTGACAATACCGAATTTACGCGGGTCGTGGAAACGGAGCAAGTGGCCGTCTCCAAAAACGAAATCGAGATGGTCATGTTTTCCCGGCAATGGTTTACCCCGAAGGAGTTGCAAAAAGCCGGTCATCCCCAGATGCACGAGCAGCCAGCCACACTCACAGTCAAACAGCAGGTACTTACCCCGCCGCTCAATGCTCCGCACAATTCGCCCCGGCAGAATCGTCGTGAGCTCCACCGGTATCGGAAACCGGAGTTTTGAAGCGCGGAGTACCACCTGCGTGAACCTCTTCCCCACCAATTCCCGCTCCAGCCGGCGGCGGGTCACTTCCACTTCCGGGAGTTCCGGCACATCACCCTCCAATAGTTGATTCTATACGGCCTGTCCCTTCTTCAACAGATACCGCCGCAGCCAGTCCAGTGCCGTCCACGCGGTAAGAATGCGAATCTCATCCCGATTCCCGCCGAACTGGAAGCGTTTGGTCCAGCAGCCATCTGGCGCTGCAAGCGAAATAAAGACCGTGCCGACCGGTTTCTCCCCGTTCCCGCCCTCCGGCCCAGCAATACCGGTGACCGACAATCCCATATCGCTGCCGGAAGCAAGCCGGACGCCCTTGGCCATTGCCGAAGCACACTCGGAACTGACAGCGCCGCAGTTATTCAACACTTCTTCCGGGACCCCCAGCAACCGCTGCTTTGCATTATTTGAGTATGTCACCACACCTTCGCAAAAATACCGGGAACTGCCGGGAATGTCGGTAATCCGCTTCGCTATCAGGCCACCGGTGCATGATTCGGCCAGCGAAAGCGTCAAGCAGCGGTCACGAAACAGCTCTGCGACCACTTCGTCCATACTGATATCACCTGAAGAGAAGCAGTACTCGTTTAATCGTTCCCGCACAGTACGGGCTGCCGGCGCAACGAGATCATTCGCCGCGTCTCCGCTATCCGCTTCAGCCCGCAATGTCACCTTCATCCAGGGAAACGTGACGCAAATACCAAGGGTAAGTCCCTGTTCCGGTTGGGCGATTCCCAGCAACAATTCATCAACCTCCGCCTCACACGGCCCGAACAGGTTCAGACTGGCGGTGCGGATCGCGCGTTTGTGAGCTACACGCTCAAGAATAAAGGGGATAACCGTTTCTTGCAACATGACGCTCATCTCTGTGGGAACCCCCGGCATGAAAAACATGAAACAGCCGTTGTGCATCAGATGAAAACCACAGGCGGTTCCGGTCGGATTGGGAACCAGCGCTGATTTGGTCGGAATCATAGCCTGCTTATCGCTCAAGGGGCACAAAATCAGATTTTCAAGTTTGCTCGACATCACCCGGACATGACTGCGTGCCTCTTCATTAATCACCAAGCGCCTGCCGGTAGCACGTGCCGCAGCCCGCGAGGTCAAATCGTCAGCTGTTGGCCCGAGGCCCCCGGTGACGATAACTATGTCACTAACCCGTTCGAGGTCGTTCAGAGCCCCAATGATATCCTGTTCGTTATCACCGACCGCAAGATGCAGCTGAACACGCAACCCCTCTTGGAGTAGTCTGGACGCTATGGTACCAGCATTCGTGTCCGTCAACTGGCCACAAATCAACTCTTCGCCAATGCTCAACGTTGAAATCCTCATGGTTCAGAAACTCCTTTACAGTGCAACCGCTCCATGACTTCTCGACAAGGGATGTTTTTTTCGCGGGCAATCCGACGGCAATCTTCGTATTCCGGGGATGTACGCAAAATATTTCCGCCGGCATCGATCACCTGCTTGAATCTCACCAAACCGAACTCCGTCTGATGCTCGACAATCCGCCGCAGCAGGACTATTCTATCAGCCCTATAATGACGTAGGCCGATGGCTGATGTCTCGGCCAGCAACAGCTGGGCCAACGACTCAAGCTGTTGCTGATGGCAGAGCAACGTCAGCAACACGCCGGGACGATTTTTCTTCATCTGAACCGGAGTAACGAACACATCCAGTGCCCCTTCTTCAAAAAGCCGTTCCATGGCATAGCCAAGTATTTCCGGCGTGGAATCGTCTATATTTGTCTCAACCACAATCACATCATTATCGCTAGTATCTTCTTTGACGCTCGTCCCGAGAAAAGCACGCAAAATGTTTGGACAATCTAAAAAGTCCTTCGTGCCGGCACCGTGTCCCGTTTTCTCCAGCACCATTACCGGATGTTGCCCAAACCTGTCGGCCAGAGCCGCCACAATGGCAGCACCGGTCGGTGTCACCCGTTCGCCTGGCCCGCACTCGCCATGCACCGGCAATCCCTTCAAAAGTTCGGCCGTGGCCGGGGCCGGCACAGACAGGCAGCCATGAGCGGTCTTGACAAAACCGCTCCCGAGCGGCAGTGCAGAAACCGAGAGCTCTTCTACCTGAAGGTACTCGAGACAGATTGCTGTAGCGACTATATCAACGATAGAGTCAATCGCACCAACTTCGTGAAAGTGTACATCCTCAATCTTTACTCCATGCACCAATGCCTCGGCCTCCGCCAAACGGCGAAAGATCAGACGGGATTTCCCCTTGACCGGATCAGACAAACCGCTTTCGGAGATCAGCGCATCAATACCGGCATAGTGCCGGTGGGTATGCTGATCATGCACTGTTACGTCAAACTTCAACGCAGCCACATGCCGGCGCTCGGTACACCGGGTTGAGAGAACATAGGAACCTGAAGGGAGCCCAAGTTTGGCAAGTTCCGCGTCCAGGTGTTCGAGAGGCACTCCCAGATCCAGAAGCGCCCCCACCGTCATATCACCAGAGATCCCGGCGTAGCAGTCGAAATAGATGATTTTCATTTCATATCCGATTCATTAAACTTGCGGCACAGGCCGCGCCGAAACCGTTGTCGATATTGACCACCGTCACCCCGGCAGCACAAGAGTTGAGCATTCCAAGCAGTGCCGCAATGCCGCCGAAGGAGGCACCATATCCAACCGAGGTCGGCACAGCAATCACCGGCTTGTCTACGAGTCCGCCAACCACCGAGGGAAGCGCGCCTTCCATGCCGGCTACGACGACAATAACCGCAGCGGCGGCAAGCTCTTCTCTCCTGGCCAGCAAGCGGTGAATGCCAGCGACGCCGACATCATAAATCTGTTCAACTCGGTTGCCGAGAAATCGGGCCGTCACCACCGCCTCAGCAGCAACCGGGATATCGGAGGTCCCGGCCGAAACGACCAAAATAGTCCCCTTGCCCCGCTGTTCCGGCGTCAGAGTCTCAAGAGTCAGACAGCGAGCCTCGACATGATAGTGCGCCGCCGGGAAGGCCCGCACGACATTCTTCGCCTTTTCGCAATCAAGACGGGTAACAAGGATATTTCCATCCCTGCCGACCATGGCAGTAATAATTGCCACAATCTGCTCCGCCGTTTTGCCTTCGCCAAAGATCATCTCCGGCATCCCCTGACGTAAGTGGCGGTGATGGTCGACTTGAGCGCAGCCGATATCCTGAAACGGCAGATGCCGCAGCTGCTGCATGGCCTCATCAACGGATAGCCCGCCATGCTGAACCGAATCGAGCATTATTTTGAGTTTTTCCTGATTCATGTAAGCGTCCCTGCTGCAGCGAATTGAATTTGTGTCGTTATATCATGCTTGCAGCAGTTTTCCATGCAAAACCTGCTTTCCCGCCGTATATTGGGCCATCAAAAAAAAGTTCACCGGTGGCTTTTTCCAGACAGATATGCTACAAGTTTCCCAATACTTGAATCATGCGAGGTCGAAAAATGGGTAAAACAACTGCAGAAAAAATATTTGATGCTCACCTGGTAAACGAGCCGTTTCCAGGGACAAAAGTGCTACGCCTGGATGCGGTGCTCTGCCACGAGATCACCACGCCGATTGCCATTGATGACCTGATCCGTCGGGACAAGGATCGCGTCTTTGATCCGACAAAGATCAAGGCGGTAATCGACCACGTGACCCCCAGCAAGGACACCAAAACGGCAACACAGGCCAAGATTCTGCGCGACTGGGCCCGCCGCCACGACATCAAGGACTTCTTTGACATCGGCGCCAACGGCGTCTGTCACGCCCTCTTTCCAGAGCGCGGTTTCATCCGCCCCGGTTACACGGTCATCATGGGCGACTCCCACACCTGCACCCACGGCGCCTTTGGTGCTTATGCCGCCGGTATCGGCACAACGGACCTGGAAGTCGGCATCCTGAAGGGTGTCTGCGCCTTCCGCCAGCCAAAAACAATTAAATTCAACGTCACCGGCACACTACCCAAGGGGGTCTATGCCAAAGACGTCATTCTGCACATCATCGGCAAGATCGGCGTCAACGGCGCCACCGACCGGGTGATGGAATTTCACGGAGCGGTAGTAGACGCGATGACGATGGAGTCACGCATGACGCTCTGCAACATGGCCATCGAAGCTGGCGGCACATCAGGAATCTGCCAGCCGGACATGACGACGGTAGAGTATCTGTGGCCGTTTATTCAGGATGAGTTCACCAGCAAAGAGGCCGCCCTGACCGATTATTCACAGTGGCGTGCCGACGTGGATGCCGAATATGACCAGACGATTGAAATTGATGTCACCAAACTGGAGCCGACAATCACCTTCGGCTACAAGCCGGATCAGGTGAAGACCGTCTCCGAACTGACCGGCACTAGGCTTGACCAGATCTACATCGGCTCCTGCACCAACGGGCGCATCGAAGACCTGCGCATTGCCGCCCAGATTCTGAAAGGGCACAAACTTGCTCCGAACGTGCGCGGTATCCTCTCTCCGGCGACCCCGAAAATCCAGCAGCAAGCAATCCATGAAGGCTTGATCGACATTTTTATGGAGGCCGGTTTCTGCGTCACCAACCCGACCTGCGGCGCCTGCCTGGGGATGAGCAACGGCGTTCTGGCTGAGGGTGAAGTATGCGCATCCACCACGAACCGCAACTTTATGGGACGAATGGGCAAAGGAGGCATGGTACACCTGATGTCACCGGCAACAGCCGCCGCCAGCGCCATAGAAGGCAAAATTGCCGATCCAAGAAAATACCTCTAATAAGGAGTCAGCATAATGAAAACATTCGGAGGCCCGGTTCTTTTTCTCGACCGCGGCGACATCAACACCGACGAAATCATCCCGGCCAAGTATCTGACCGAGATTACCAAGGAAGATCTTAAGCCCTATATACTTGAAGACCTGAAGCTGCCCGGTTTCGACCCGAAAGGAGAAAAGACCAAAAACGCCAGGGTAATTGTTTCCCGTGCCAACTTTGGCTGCGGCTCATCCCGCGAACACGCACCGTGGGTATTCGAGGTCAACAGCATAACCGCCGTAATTGCCGAATCTTTTGCACGTATCTTCCGTCAGAATATGTTCAACTGCGGCATGGCAGCCATTGAGCTCCCCGCTGCGGATCTGGACCAGATTTTCTCACACGCAGGCGACAAAGACGCCACAATGAGTATTAACATTGAGGCTGGAACCCTGACCATGAGCGGTGGTGGGGTGCAGAAGACGTTCAACTTCGAGATTTCACCATTCGACAAGGCCTTGGTCCTGGCTGGCGGCTGGGTTGATTACGCCGACCAGAAGTACTGACCATACGTAGCATAGCAACAAAAAAGCCCCTTTTCAGGGGCTTTTTATTTTATCAATCGAGGTAAGGCGGAATCCCGAGCGAACCAGGTCTGCAAAGGATTCAGGCGGCAGCGGCTTGCTGAAATAGAAGCCCTGAATCTCATGGCAACGCTGATCAGACAGGAAGCTATACTGGCCAAACGTCTCGACCCCTTCAGCAACAACCCGAAGATTGAGTGATTCGGCCATACCGATGATGGTATTAACCAGCACCGCATCGGCGCTGTTCTCTGTAACCCTGTTGATAAAGGAGCGGTCTATTTTCAACTCATGGATCGGCAGGTTTCTGAGATAGCTGAGCGACGAATACCCGGTGCCAAAATCATCAATGGAAAGTGTAATTCCTTTATCAGCAAAAGCATGCATCTTTATAGCAGCACCGGCGGCATCAATCATCAACAGCGACTCGGTCAGCTCCAACCGCAAACACTCCGGGCGAAGTCCAGAGTCCTGCAGGGCATCCATAACATCAGCAAAAAAGCATTCATGATGAAACTGCCGGGCACTGACATTAACAGATACGGTCATGGCACTCATGCCGATATCTTCCCACTGGCGGGCTTGATTACAGGCAGTCTGCAGCACCCAGCGTCCTACCGGCACAATCATACCGGTCTCTTCCAGAAGTGGGATAAAAGCGTCCGGAGGCATTATTCCCTCTCCCAGAGGTTGCCATCGCAACAGTGCCTCCACCCCGCTGATCTTGCCACTGTTCATATCAACCTGCGGCTGATAGAAAAGAATAAATTCCTCACGTTCAAGGGCACGTCGCAAGCGAGCTTCCTGATCCAGGCGATCATAAGCACGACGATTGATTTCCTCGGTAAAAAACTGGAAATTATTCTTACCCTGTTCCTTAGCGTGATACATGGCTATATCGGCATATTTCATCAGTTCTTCGCTGGTACTGCCATCCTGAGGAAACATCGCGACCCCCATGCTAAAAGTCACAAAATACTCCTGATCTCCAAGCTCAAACGGGACTGCTAGCGCTTCCTGAAGTTTTTCAGCAATCGTGATGGTCTCGTTCGAGCTGGAAAGATCAGACGGCAACACAACAAATTCATCCCCACCCAGTCGGGCAACGGTATCGTTTTCCCGCACTGACTCACTAAGACGCTGAGCTACACGACATAACAGGTCATCACCGGCATCATGACCAAGAGTGTCATTGACGTATTTGAAATTATCCAGATCAATCAGCATTACCGGCACTATGCTTCCATGGCGCTCTGCACGTACCAAAGCCTGCCCCAAACGATCACAGAGTAAAACCCGATTAGGAAGATTGGTCAGACTATCGTAGGTTGCCTGTTTCACCAATTGAACCTCATACCGTTTGCGCTCTTCTATTTCCTTTTCAAGATGGAGCGTTCGACGCTTGACCTGACGTTTCAAGGCAATGGCAACCAGCACCACAAACAGAAGGGTGACTCCGCCAGCCAGCAATAAGGTTTGCAGCCAGACAGGCATGCCACCTTTCTGTGTAACCCCCAGCCAACGTTCAAGGCAGAGATAATAAACCGACTGGCGATCAGCCTGCATCGCCACCAAATGTCGGTCAATATCAGCCAGCAATTTGCCATGCTTTCCTTTAGTAGCGGCATAGCGCACCTCTATCGGATTGAAGAGGATCTGGGTCGGTTTGACTCTAAACTCATCTTCCTTCGCCAACGCAAAGAAACGCCCCACAACTCCGGCATCCGCCCGACCGGACTGGATCGCTTTGAATACCTCCTGGAAACTGGGCACAACAACATACGTAGTGTGCAGGCCGAACTGCTTGATCAGACGACGAAAAGCCGTTGCGTGCGTCTCGTTATTGACCACGGCAATACGCTTATCCTCCAGGTCGAGGTACGATGAGATCGTAGAGTTTTCACCGACATACAACTGGCCCCACAGATTTATAACCGTAGTTCCGGTAAAATCGTATAGTTGCGCCCTATCGGAGGAGTAAGCAATCGTCCCGATCATATCAATTTTACCGCTCTTGAGCTGATCCAGACAAACATCCCAGACACAAGGAATATATTCAACTTTGCGGCCATCTAACGGGGCAATAAACGAGAGGAGATCAACCATCAGGCCGGTGGGGTGCTGAGACTCGTCAAAATAGGAAAGCGGCGGATTTTGCTCCACCCCGACACGTATTTTGTCCGACTCTGAAGAGGACAAGACGACGTTAGGAAAAATGAATCCCAAACAAACGCATACTATAACCAGACACTTAGTCAGAGACATGTGAACCGCCTTTAGTAATGCAATTTGGATCAAACATGTGAAGAAGATACCTTTTCAGGTGGTCACATTCAGAACCGCTTACTCAATCCAAGATGAAAACTCACATCCGGTGCTGTAGCCACCGCCACATCTTCGGCAACACCAATATCCAACAAATACTCGCCGGGGAACTTGAGCGCCCCCCCGATAACCAGCAGAAGAGGGTTTCTTGACAATTCGTCAAGCGAACTGCCGCTATACAGGGCAGTATTGCCATTGAGCTGAACTTTAAAGGATATCCATGACGCCGGCCCCCAGCCGATACCAAGCGAACCTACCCCTGCAAATGTCTTATGCTGGTTGCGGAGCACGTCGCCTTTTGACATGAGCAAAGCACCGGCAGAACCGTACACCCCCAGCGATCCCCACTCGCTGTACCGGATCGAACTGCCACACAACTGGAGCATGACATCAGCCCCACCGCTGCCGCGCAGAAATGAACTGTCACCGGTAGGAAGCTTGACTGCCGCTTTGAGCGCCAACTGGTCATGACTATCTATGTCGCGAACATTATACAGGCTAACGCCACTTGTCAGGCTGATATCTCCTATCCCTGAACCGGAACGATCCATCAACAACTTTTGAATGCCATCCTTGCGGTAACTGTAGAGCAGGCGATCTTTGGGTGCACTGTCCCGGCCGCCTTGCGGCAAACCAAACGTGTTATGCCAATCAATGACAAAAGCATCGAGAAATCCGCCACCCTGAACAAGGTACGGCATTTCGACCCCCACCTCCCAGCGTGGAGCAATGCCGTAGCGTGCCGCAAAAGCAATTCGATAGGTTTCACCGTCGAGGAGTATCTGTTCACGCGAAGTACTGGTCGCAGTATAGTTACTGGAAAGATCCTGATTCAGGGTTATGCTGAATTTTCCCGGCAGAACAATGTTGGCACCGGTATCATGCGGGAGCCCGTAAATCTGTACCAATGGGCTCTGATTGAAGGTATTGAATGGAGTTATCTCCATATCTGCGGCGGCAGCAACTTTAGCAAAGCATATCAGCATCAAGAGAAGTACAAAATACCTGACTCTGGCACACACGTTACATACACTAATGACATTATTCCCGGCCGGAAAAATGCTCGAAACAGCATCTCGATTTCTACTCACAATTCACCGCCTCTTCATCACTATTAGCGATCTATACCATCAGGGTTTGAACCATTACTGCGCTGCTCTATTAGCTGTTTGGCAGGGGCCACCTTCGTATACTCTGCTATTGAAATCACTTGTATCATGCGGCAAAAACAGTGTCAATTAATCAGGACGTTGCAATGCTAACCATAACTATTCGTTTTTTAAATCATTTATTGTTTAACTGTTCTCAGAGTTAACATCATGACCCCCGACAGGCGCCGCTGCACTTGATTTTTTTTTGCGGGAGTGAGATAGTACTCAAGTTATTAAACACTTGCTGCAGAGGGGGTACGATGTTTGGTTTTGGCATGCCGGAGATGATAATCATACTGGTCATAGTTCTGGTCGTTTTCGGGGCGGGAAAGCTTCCGGAAATTGGCGGAGCACTTGGCAAAAGTATCCGCAACTTTAAAAAAGCAGCTGATGGCAAAGATGAGATCGAGATCAAACCAAAAAATGACGATACAGACAATAAAGCCTGATAAACTTTCAGACGTAGCCCACGGGGTTTTGAAGCCACCTGTCTGCTAAAAACTCCAGAATCCCATCTCTAACCGACTAAAAAAGGGGAAAATGGCATAAGCTATTTTCCCCTTTTTCTGCATCCAGCGGACATTTTCAGGAATGAAGATATTCTCCGATTTTATCAGCCAACGACTGATAGATGCGACGACACTCATTTTCGTCTTTTTCCAGGAGCGTTACCCGGAACCCCTGCAATGGTGTCGAGAACGAAGACAGCGGCACGATACAAATGCCGGTTGAGGCGAGAATCTGATAGACAAAGCGTTTATCGGGTGAAACACCCGGCTGGTTGATGAACCCCTCAACCAATTCCCTGACTTCCTGATTTGCAATCGGGAGTGATTGCCGGTTGTTCAGCAGACCGTCTTTGAATGCAACCGCCATGTAAAAGGCGCCATTGGTGCGATTCACCTGCAGCGCAGGAATCCTGCTGAGACAATCATAGGTGATATTGCTCATTCGCTCGTAGCTGGCAATGCGCTGCGCCAGATAGGCGGAATACTCGGGATGACTAACGATTTCAGGAATAACAGTCTGCGGCAGTGTTGTAGAGCAGACCTCATTCATCTTGCCGGTAAGTATCAGATTAATATATTTCCGGAAGCGCTCATCATTGTGGCCGTTATATACTTCAATCCAGCCGCACCGTGATCCAGGCCAGGGGAACTCTTTGGAGATACCTTTCAATGAAATGGCCGGGACATCTCCGATTACATCACTGATTGGCACCGTACTTTGGCCGTTATACACGATGTTTATGTAAACCTCATCAGCGATAATAAACAGGTCGTTTTCTCGTGCTACCGCAACGATTTCCTGCAACATCTCCCTGGTGTAAACCATACCGGTTGGATTGTCCGGGTTGATCAGCATGATCGCACAGATATTTGGATTGTAGCGCACATGATTGCGCAGATCTTCCATATCCGGATACCAGTTGTTGTCCGGCTTAAGACAAAACAGCGATGGTGCCGAGTGGGCATGGCCGATTTCACCAAGCGTGTGAGTGGTGTAGGATGGTGACGGCATAAGCACCCGCGCCTCCGGACGCAAACAGCCGTAGATCTTGGCAATTGCATCTCCAAGCCCATTAAAGAATATGATATCATCCGGCGTGATCCGGGCACCACCACGACCATTGGTTTTTTCGCAAATGAATTCACGGGTTTCAAGCACGCCACGTGTATGACAATAGCCCCAGGTGCGATTGTCCATTGCTGCTTTGGCGACAATTTCCTTCATCCACTCCGGAATATTCTCACCTTTGACAATCGGGTCGCCAATATTTTCCCAGTTGATCTTGACGCCGTGTTTCTGGAGTTTTTCCGCTACATTAACGATGTTTCTGATTTCATACGTCAGTTCGCCGGTTCCTGGCGGCACCAGTTCAATTCTCATGAGTTTTCTCCCTGTAGAGGATGCTTATGAATTATGCTTTGTTAAACGCGCAAAAAAAGCCGTGGACTCCTGCCCACGGCTTGTGATTATCATATAAAATGACGTCAATCAGCGGGCAACAGGCAGAGCTGCGGCGTTACGCGCCGCGGCGATTATAGCTCGTCCTGCAGTTGTCCGAATCATGATCATCATAGGGGGAGTCAATAGCACACTGATGTAAAGACGTCAATAATTTTTCAGACTTTTCTATGCCGGTCAGTGAGTGCGCCCTATCAGCAGCCTGCCATCTTCGTCCCGCCAGCGCAACCAGCCGATCTGTGCTTGATCGGTCAGCACCATTCCCCAGGCATTTACAAGTTTCAACACTTTGAAAACCTGATTTGGGTTCAGAGTAGCTGTAAGCAGTTTTTCACCAGGTTGCTGATGCAGTTTATAATACTGCGGCTTCAGGCCGGGAAGCAGATGACCGGTATGAGATTTCAGAAACTGTTCCCATGATTGAAAGCGGCCTTTATACTGTGGTTCAAGCCAGGCTTCCCGACCGGCATCGTCATAATATACCCGCAACCAATTACCTTTGCGAGCAGACACAATAAGTGGTGAAATTCCATCCGACTGGCCAAAAAGCCATTTATTTTCAGTCAAACTTGAGCCGTTCAGTTTTCCTACCCGCAAAAGCCCCGGTTCCCGGTACAGTGGCAAGGTCTGATCCTTGTGTGGATCTGCGGCAGCAAAAACAACCAGCCCAATCCCGGAATATGGCCGCATATGCGGAAGTGCGGCAGCATATACGCCTGAATCGGCAAAACCGGCACACAAAAAAAACAGAAAAATTACAAGATGACGTCCTAACACATCAACCAAACAAACTCCGCAGGCGCAAAACAAATTCGTCAGCCTGCGGATCAGTATCTTCGGGAGCCCACGCAACCGTTTCATCATCATTCAAAAGACGATATGGGCCTGCTTTGGTCTCATAAAACACTGTGCCGGACTCCAGCGCAACAGCGGTATGATACACTCCATGCGGGATATCTACAGCCAGATTACCGCTGTCAAGTGACAGCAATACTGTTCCGGAAACAGCACCGTTATCGGCAAAAGTTACTATCCCCAATCTGCCATTTAGCAGAATGAATGCTTCGTCTTTTTCCGGGTCAAGATGACGGTGCGGTCTGATGTATGAACCGGGCTCAATTGCATTAAGGAGGCGATGGCAGCGGGATTCATCAGACGGGTGAAGATTGTAATTTTTGCGCAGCCTTGGATTGTGCTTTGCTTCGGCAGAAACCTCAGCCAACAGTTCGCGGGTTATAACCTTCACCTAACGATCCACCAGCGCGATCATATTGCCGTCAAAGTCCTGTACAACCGCCATTTTGCCCCACGGACTTGATTCGAGTGGTTCTACAAATTGGGCACCGCCGTTTTTCAGAGTTTCACAGACGCCAACAATATTTTCTACTTTAAGAGTAATGCCGGTATGTCTTCCAACAAGGCGGCGTGAATCTTCATGTAGTGCAAGTGAAACACCCAGCGTCGTCGCGGTTCCGGGGAAGAACTCCATCAGCATCTCGCTCTGGCCAGCTACCGGCAGACCAAGAAGATCAACATAGAAAGATTTTGCTGTAGCCAGGTCGGTAACAAAAATGACGATATTTTTAAGTGAAATGGACATACAGACCCCTGTGTTATTTCTGTGACAATCGATGAACGCACTCCACCATGAACTTGGCGTTCTCCGGCGGAACTGTTGGCAGGATTCCGTGACCAAGGTTAAAAACATGCCCGGGCCGACCGGCATTTTCATCCAGAACCCGCTTGACTTCACGTTCAATAACTTCTGGTGTTGCATAGAGTACGGTCGGGTCAAGATTGCCCTGCACCGCCATCTGAGGGCCAATAAGATCCCTGGCCATACCCAGATTCACATGCCAGTCCAGCCCCATAACGTCACCGCCGGCTTTCTTGACAGTTTCCAGCATGGCGCCGGAACCTTTGACAAAATGGATTACCGGAGTTTCCATACGGTTCAGCCCATTGATAAGCTTGGCAGTATACGGCAGCACATAGCGTTCATAATCGGCAGGAGAAAGAATTCCCCCCCAGGTATCAAATATCTGAATACACTGAGCGCCGGCGTTAATCTGGGCATTCAAATACTCCATGCTCATCATGGTAATTTTCTCCATCAGAGCCGCGTAAACGTCAGGAGCTGCATACATCATCCGCTTGATCTGGGCAAAGTCCTTGGACCCTTTTCCTTCAACCATATAACATGCCAGCGTAAATGGTGCGCCGCCAAAACCGATCAGTGGCACTTTACCAGCCAGCTCACGACGCAATATTTTAATTGTTTCAATAACGTAGGGGACATCCTGTTCCATCTGCGGAATTCTCAGTTTTTCCACATCTGCCATACATCGGATCGGACTTTCAAATACCGGCCCCGGGACAAAATCAAGTTTCATCCCCATTGGCTCAACCGGTGTCAAGATATCAGAAAACATGATGGCGGCATCCACCCCGAGAAAATCAACCGGCTGAATACTGACTTCGGCGGCCAACTCAGGGGTCTTGCACAATTCAAGAAACGTACATTTGGAACGGACAGCCATGTACTCGGGAAGATAGCGGCCAGCCTGGCGCATAAGCCACACGGGAGTCCGATCTACCGGTTTGCCCCAACAGGCATCAAGAAATCTCATATTCATTGATTGTCTCCTCAACAACACACAAAGGCATTGGAATTAATACAAATACTTCTGCATACTAATTGGTAACATCGTGAGATGTCAAATTATTTAGTGGCGCAGTCATCAGTTACAGTACGGTAGATAACCGGACAGACATTAGTTTTATGCAGATTCAACAGTGAACTTTCTTTTTCCGTACACGACACGATCTCCAGGAAACAACTTGCGACCACGACGAAACTCCACTTCACCATTAACTGACACATACCCCTCTGCAATCATTGCCTTCGCTTCTCCTCCGGAAGAGACCGCATTTTCTCCCTTTAGAAAGCTATCCAACTTTATGTATGGTGTTGTTATCTGCATAGTCTAGTTCTCCTTCGTTGATTATTCCGTACAAGGTCATTTGAGCTGAGACCACGCACGTTAAATGAACTCAGTTCGCACGCGGTACAGGTTTTCGCAATAAAAAGGGCGGTTAGCATCTGAAAGCCAACCGCCGATTCTGACTTATGGTGGAGAATATCAATATCCATCATAGTATTTCAATTTTTTAAATGGTCAAGAGAATAATGTTACTGTTCCTGCACCAACATCCCCCAGAGGGTGTCATCAATCACTACTTTCAAGTTCATCTACAAGCAACAGAGTTTCCATTGTGTGAGTTACTTTAAGGACTTCTGATCGGGAGTACCCTTCTGCGAGCAACGCCTTTAAAAACATATTGCCTACTGCTGAAGGTTTGCCATGTCGGTTTATGGCTTCTCTTAAAGTCTGGACGGCTTTCCCTTCCATATTGATCTCCTTTGGACGGGCAAGACCTATTTTTAGAAAAGGAAATACCGCGACCCATTACAGATTGCGGCATCCATTGATTATTTTGCACATGTATCGCCTAAAACCTATTTTGAACGAGATGCCTGTTCTGCCTTGATCATCTCGATGGCTTGAGCTAGTTGTTCATCGGTAAGACCTTTTAAAATACCTCCAACCATCCCAAGCATACCACTAAAATCCATACCTGCAATTCCTTCCATTACGGGCCTCCTGTTGGCATATGTTTTCTATTTTTGTAGCAAAAATCATTATACAAAACAACTCATTTAGCCAAATTATTTTTAGCAATCGTACCTATCGACGATCCAGAGAAAACCTGACTCAATATCATGAGTTGAATATTGTTTTTTAGTCATTCACGGTGGTCGCACTCTGTAACAATTCTGCTATTGTTGGCATTACTGCTCTGGCTAAAGATACTGAGAAGAAAACTGTGAGTATATTTACGCCAACAATAAAAAGAGGCCACTAGCAGTTGCTAACAGCCTCTAAAATATCTATCGATATTAGTAAGTTATGGCGGAAGAGGTGAGATTCGAACTCACGGAGCTGTTACACTCGGCGGTTTTCAAGACCGCTGCCTTAAACCACTCGGCCACCCTTCCGATTTCATGCATCGGGACTTTATAGCACAACTGTTTCATATTTTCAAACAGTAACCGCCACCATAAATACTTTTCTGTCCGGGTTACTGCTGATTTATGTCAAGTTCTCTTTCTTTTCTTATTGATTTCAACGACTCTTCAATCGATTTTCTCCATAACCCACTTTTGATAAGAGAAAGTAGATTTTCAAGAGTGAGGCGCTCGGTCAGGTACACGATTTTGCTGTTCTTAAAATCCCTGTCCTCAAACTTACGCTGCAATTCCTCCCGCCCCTTGCCAAAATAACAAGAAACATTTTTTCCTTTCTTGGATCTCATACTGAACAGCACGTACAAGTCGAGGAAAAATTTGCTATTGTCTTCCAGATATGGGCTTTTTTGAAGGGGTTCCATGTTTTCGCTTTTTAGAACCATCCCAAGCTGATGAGAAAGAGCAGCGACTACATCGTACAACTCTTCAATATAGACCTGCTGTTTTTCGTAGTGTCGTTGATACCAATCAAGTTTATCCTGCTGCTGCTTTATCTTGGCCTCCGCCGCTTCCAGCAATACCGCATTTTTTTTACCAAACATACATAACCTCGCAGCATCCGTTTTTTATCGAAAAAGAATGCTCTAAAAAGACTGGCAATATCACGGCACTATCCGTTCCAAGCCCCCCATATATGGTCGCAACACGCGCGGTACAAGAACCGAACCGTCCTCCTGTTGATAATTTTCAAGAATCGCCACCAGCGTACGCCCTACAGCCAAGCCGGAACCGTTCAGAGTATGGACAAATTCAGGCTTTCCTTTTTCGTCCTCGCGAAAACGGATCGATGCACGGCGTGCCTGGAAATCGCCAAACGTACTGCATGAAGATATCTCACGATAACAGCTCTGCCCTGGCAGCCAGACTTCAAGATCATACGTTTTGGCAGACGAAAAGCCGATGTCACCGCTGCACAGCGACATTACACGGTAAGGAAGCTCCAGTAACTGCAATACCTTTTCGGCATGGCCGGTCAATATTTCCAACTCGGCATCCGATTCCGACGGGTGGACAAATTTCACCAGCTCCACTTTGTTAAATTGATGCTGCCGGATCAGGCCGCGGGTATCTTTACCATAGGAACCGGCCTCGCGGCGGAAACAGGGCGTGTAGGCACAATAGCTGATCGGAAGATCGCTCTTTTTAAGAATCTCGCCACGATGAATGTTGGTTACCGGTACCTCGGCGGTGGGAATCAGAAAAAAATCCGGATCGACCAGTTTGAACAGGTCCTCTTCAAACTTGGGAAGCTGCCCTGTACCGGTCATAGAATCGCGATTGACCATGAAGGGAGGGAGCACCTCCTGATAACCATGCTGGTCGGTATGCAGATCAAGCATCAGATTAATCAGGGCTCGCTCCATCCGTGCTCCGGCACCGCGGTACAGTGTAAAGCGTGCACCGGCAATTTTGGCTCCGCGCTCGAAATCAAGGATGCCAAGGTCTTCACCGAGATCCCAGTGCGGCTTGGCTTCAAATGGCAGTCTTTGTGGTTCTCCCCATGACCTGACCTGAACATTGTCTTTTTCATACAGTCCGATCGGGGTTGAGGCATGCGGCAGATTCGGCACTGTCAGCAGGAATGAATGCAGTTGTTCATCGACCTGGTTAAGTTCTTCGTCCAGCCCCTTTATTTTATGAGAGACCTCACGCATCTCCAAGATTTTGTCTTGGACCAGACTTTTATCCTTGGTGCGGCCAATTTCGTCTGACACAGAATTGCGCAACGCCTTGAGGGTCTCACCCTCTTTCAGCAGGGCACGCCGCCTTTCATCCAGTTCACGGAAGCCGTCCAAATAGGATTCACCACCACGTGTACGGAGACGCCGCTCGGTTTCATCCAGATTTTCACGAATGTATTTCATGTCAAGCATTGGGAAACACCTTTATTTTTCGGTAGTAAGCGTGTATTTAGTAGCACTTGCGTCGTTATACGTCAATGCAAAAGAGCCCGATGAAACCAATGGTTACCCACATTTTTGCCATTATAAACAAATATGCAACACGCCTTTACGGCATTATTATCTGCAGTACAACGCAGAGAATAGTTTTTAACGCGCTAATCGCCGTTGTCCTTACCTGCCACCCACTGCAACTGCATGCCGAAGAAATTATTATTAATGCAGTGGGCGACGTTATGCTGGCGGGGAGATGGGCACCGATCCTGAGTAGGAATGGGTATGACTATCCATTCCGTGGCATCAGAAAAGAGCTGATTGCCGGTGATATCAACTTTGCCAATCTTGAATCGCCCATCGCTGAAGGCGGTCACGAATTCACAGAAAAAAAGTTTCGTTTCCGCGCCGATACCCAGGTTGCAAAGGCGATCAGTGCAGCTGGTTTTAATCTTGTAACGCTTGCGAATAATCATAGCATGGACTTTGGCGGGGAAGCGTTGGCAGAAACAATACACCATCTGAGTGACAATGGCGTTGCTTGGATCGGTGCCGGAGAAAACCTGTCTGAAGCTCGTAAAATGGCACTCTATACGATCAAAGGCAAAAAAATAGCCTTCCTCGGGTATTCCCTGACTCAGCCCGTCATTTTTTTTGCCGGTCCTCATCGCCCCGGCACCGCCCCCGGCTATGAGAGCATGGTGACTGCCGACATAATAAACGCCCGCACACACGCAGACTATGTCATTGTTTCATTTCACTGGGGGAAGGAGGCAACCGGCACCGTACAGTCATATCAACGCAACATCGCCCACAAGGCCATTGAAGCGGGCGCAACGGTGATTATCGGCCACCACCCCCATATTCTCCAGGGAATCGAACACTACAAAAACGGCATCATTTTTTACAGCCTGGGCAATTTCACTTTTGCCAGCAAGAGCACGGTTGCAGACGTCAGCGTCATAGTCCGCCTGAAACTGGCTGATGGCCACCAAGAAGCTGAAATACTGCCAATCGACGTTTTGTACCGGCGGGTGGGATTCCAGCCACACCTGTTGACCGGTGAGGAGGGTGCTGCCGTTATTAAAAAATTGAACGCCCTGTCACATCCATTCAAAACGGAGATTCAGACCCGAAATGGCATATACTCCCTCACATACTGAGAACACACACATATGAAGATTCTCCTCACAACCTTGCACGCAAAATATTCACACGCATCGCTGGCGCTCCCGTGCCTGGCTGTGTACTGTCGGGATATTCCGCATACCGAGATCGTAATCCGTGAATGGACCGTCAACGAACCTCGCGAGCATCTACTGAAACTTGTTATGGCCGAACAAGCCGATCTAGTCGCATTTTCTTGTTATATCTGGAATATAGAGCAAACCTTGAGGATTATTTCCGACATCAA
>JAQUCQ010000240.1 GCA_028686145.1 Desulfuromonadaceae bacterium
GGAGGGGGCGGCTTTGGCGGGGGGGTTGGTGGCGGCGGTTTTTCATCCGGCGGCGGTGGATTTTCCGGAGGCGGTGGCGGCTTTGACGGCGGCGGTGCTTCCGATGGGTGGTGACGATCATGACTAAAAGTAATTCAATACACCTGAACCGTGAACAAGAGACCCTCATCCGGGAGGCGGTCAAACGCGCCGAGGCCGGCACATCGGGGGAAATCGTCCCCATGCTGCTGGCGGAGAGCGACGACTACCGCGAAGCCGCCGTACATGTCGCCATGATCATGGCCGCCCTCATGGCGCTGATCGTCGCGTTCGTCATCGATGACACCTCGGTCTGGTTCTTTATCCCTCTTACCTTCATCCTCTACCTGCCGCTGCTGGCTCTGGCGCGCCGCCTCCCCTCCCTCAAACTGGCCTTCACCCCAACAGCACGGGTACGCACCATCGTACAGCAACGGGCCGTGCGCGCCTTTCACGAAAATGGGCTGCACCGTACCCGCGAAGAAAACGGCATCCTTATCTTCATCTCCCTGCTGGAGCGGAAGGTCTGGATACTGGGCGACCGCGGCATCAACAAGGTCATCCCGCCAGAGCGTTGGACCGCCCTCACTGCCGCCCTGGCCGCAGGAATACGTGGGGGACACATGGTAGACACACTGGTCACCACCATCGCCGAAGTAGGCGATATCCTGAAACAACACTTTCCGCACCGGAAAGACGATACGAACGAACTTCCGGATCTGCTTGAGGAGTGACATCCCGCAACGGGGGTATCAGCTCCTTGCCACCCGATACGCCAGACGGCTGCCGGCACGGTAACTGAGGCAGGCACCTGACGGTATGGAGACAACAGGCCTTTTCTCTTTCGTCAATGACCGCAGTGCCATCATAATTGCGCTTCCGGAAAGTGCCCGTGCACTCTTCATGATGGTTGCTTCAAACTCCACCCACAAGCCAAATACAACAATTACCGCACCGCACAGAGTAATCGGTTCCATTATTCACGCTCCCGTCATGTAATTATTCGTAACATGTTCAATCTGCTGAGCCCTGCCAAACCACCCATACTTTCTTACATCCGCCGGTACACGCCAATCACC
Organism: Desulfuromonadaceae bacterium; assembly: GCA_028686145.1. GTDB lineage: Bacteria > Desulfobacterota > Desulfuromonadia > Geobacterales > Pseudopelobacteraceae > JACRCG01. Next base: position 1,098 of record JAQUCQ010000240.1, read on the forward strand.
TTGCCGACAATGCTCACCTCGCCATCTTCGGGACGAATGATGATTGGCCCCATGGCCGGGTTCGCCGGTTGCAGACGAATGTGATCCAGCTCGCGATAGAACCATTTGAGGGTCACCTCGCCATCAACCATGGCAACGACGGTATCCTTGTTGTCGGCAGTCGGCTGTGGCCGCACCAGCGCCAGATCGCCATCGAAGATACCGGCATTGATCATCGACTCACCGCTGACCCGCAGAAAAAAGCAGTCACTACCCTTAACGGCCATCGGGTCAACAGAGAAGTACCCCTGAATATCCTCAATAGCCGGGGCAAGATGGCCGGCGCGAACAGTGCCGACAATCGGCAGAGCCACCGACGGAGTAGCCGTCGTCTTCAGGGTAATGCCCCGGTTCACATGATCCCGCTTGATGTATCCCTTACGCTCCAGAGCACTCAGATGCTTCATAACCGGCAGCGTTCCTGAAACATTCAGGTGGCTGGCGATTTCCCGCTGGCTGGGTGCATAGCCGTTATCGCCACTGAACGACGTGATGAACTGCAGCACCTGTTTCTGGCGTTGAGTGAGTATGTTGGCGGCTTGCGGAGCATAGGTAGTCATATGACTACCTATACGGAATTTTTATTTATCTGTCAACAATTACTGTTCCGGACAGCTCAGGTGCGCGAGAATATTGATGCTGCAAAGATTAACAATAATTTAAATTAAGGGGTTTACCATGGCTATTTGGCGCAATTTCTGGTATGAATCAGGCAGTTATGGACTGGATAGCGCGCTGCTGTTGGTGAAAACAGCGCTGAAAATTGAATATGAAGAAGGGGATTACTGTGCAGGTACTTGACGACAACCGCTGCTTCATCTGCGGCAAGGACAACCCCATCGGCTTAAAGGCCGAGTTTACGATAGACCCGGAACGGCGCCGGGCGGAAACCACGGTACGGATAGACGAGCTCTTCCAGGGGTGGCAGGGAATCACCCACGGCGGCATCATCTCGGCCCTGCTGGACGAGATCTGCGCCCAGGCCTGTATGGGGAGCGGAATCATGATAGTCACGAGCGAAATAAAGATCCGCTACCGGGCTCCGGTCCCGACCGGAGCGCTGGTAACCGTAATCGGCGAGGTTGTGGGTGAACGGCGCAAGCTGGTGGATGTGAAGGGGCGGCTTGAACTGGACGGAAAGGTCATGGCCGAAGCCGAAGTGGTCATGTACCGGACGAAGGCGGGGTAACAGGCAAAGTCCAACGCCTCTGCATGACGGATCATCTCGACAAAGCACAGTGATCCTGGGACATGAGTCGGGTTCGTGGCAAGGGCAATGACGCTCGCAAATTAAAGTAGACCTCGGCCTCATTAAGGTTTATTTTTCTTCAGCAAGGTTGTTTTTAAGGCATGTGAGGCATCTATTTGATAAACCCTGTCACCCCCGGCATTTATGAAGCACTTATCGATGAATACCTCCGCGATGCTCTGGCGCTACGACCAGAATTACGAACCGTTTTCGGAAAGATCGATCCGGAAGAGCAGCCAGCCAGGTACGCTTCTTTTGTGGCAAAGGTTTTGGAACAGGCACTCCGAGAAGAGTCTGATTCGGACAAGCGGCTGGCGCTCTGCAACTGGATTCTTCGTCACGTTGCCGATGAACCGGGCAGAGGCCATCTGGAAAAGCATCGACTCATACCGCATCCAAAGCCGATCCTCCTTGAAATCACCCCGCCGAATTACGGCACATCAGGTATCCCCCGTCCCCACACCCCACTAGCAGAAAGCAGCCTCTTCACAGGTTCTCCCCAGGAACCGCAACTGGCCCATGAACTCCATGAAGAGATGCGCTCAGCTGATGCAGTTGAGATTCTGGTATCTTTCATCAAATGGTCCGGGCTGCGCCTGTTGATGCCGGCTTTCGAGGATTTGCTCAAACGAAACGTACCGGTGCGCCTGATCACAACCTCTTATATGGGTGCCTCTGATGCTCCGGCGGTGGAATGGCTGGCCCGGATGCCAAACGTTAAAGTGCGTATCTCCTACGACACCGAACGGACCAGATTGCACGCCAAGGCGTACCACTTCCGGCGCAATTCAGGCTTCTCCACGGCCTATATCGGCTCAGCCAACATGTCCCATGCGGCCATAACCAGCGGTCTGGAATGGAATCTCAAGGTCACCGCCCAAGACATGGGTCACATCCTCGAAAAGTTTTCGGTCGAGTTCGAGACCTACTGGAACAGCCGCGAGTTCGTGCCGTTCGATCCCGAGCAACCGGCGCTTTTCCGGACCGCTATTGACCGCGCTCGTAATCCCCAACAGAACGGGCCGGCAGTATTTTTCGACCTGCGGCCGCACCCATTTCAGGAGCGCATCCTTGAAGCACTGGAACGGGAACGGACTGCCCACGATCGCTGGCGAAATCTGGTGATCGCCGCCACCGGCACCGGTAAGACAGTAGTTGCCGCCTTCGACTTCAAGCAATTCTTCGATAAGAAGCAGCGACAGGCACGGCTGCTGTTTGTTGCTCACCGCCAGGAAATCCTCCAGCAGGCACAGGCTACCTTTCGCAATGTCCTTCGGGATCAGAATTTTGGTGAATTGCTGGTCGGCCAGTTTCAGGCAAATCGCCTGGAACACCTTTTCTGTTCTATCGGCATGCTGACCAGTCGCCGTCTCTGGGAGCAGGTCGGGAGCGGCTTCTACGATTACATCGTGGTTGACGAAGCTCACCACGGCGTCGCGTCAAGTTACCGGCCGCTCTTTGACCATTTTACGCCGCAGATACTCCTCGGTCTAACCGCCACCCCGGAGCGGATGGATGGTGATAACGTGGCCGCCGACTTTGCTAACCGCTTTGCCGCCGAGATTCGTCTCCCGGAAGCGCTGGAAGAAAAGCTTCTCTGTCCTTTCCACTATTTCGGCGTTGCCGACCCGATTGCCATCAACGGCGACCAGTTCTGGCGCAACGGCAAATATGACCCCTCGGCTCTGGAAAACGTCTACGTATTGGATAACGTCAGCGCCACACGGCGCGTCGCTGCAATTACAGAGGCTCTCCATCGCTACGAGCCCGACCTCACCACCATCAAGGGGATCGGTTTCTGTGTTTCCATCAAGCATGCCGAGTTCATGGCAGAGACCTTCACCGACTTGGGAATCCCTGCCGCTCCCTTTGTTTCCGGGATAGATGGTGATCGTTGTAGCAAGCTACTGGCTGACCTGAAAAACGGTCGGATTACTTGCCTCTTTACCGTGGACAAACTAAGTGAGGGGGTTGACGTCCCGGAGATCAACACGGTGCTGTTTCTCCGCCCCACCGAAAGCCTGACCGTCTTCCTTCAGCAACTCGGGCGCGGCCTGCGCCATGCACCGGGCAAAGACTGTCTCACCGTGCTCGACTTCGTCGGCCAGACCCACCGCCGCTACCGGGTCGATACCAAGCTGAAAGCGCTCCTCCCCCGGCATCGCTTTTCCATTGATAAGGAAGTGGAGCAGGATTTCCCCCACCTCCCAGCCGGTTGCTCCATTCAGCTTGACCGCCTCTCCCGGCAGTATGTGCTGGAGAACATCAGAGAGAATCTCGGCAAGTTGAATGTGCAGGTGCCGGACCGGTTGCAGACTTTCACCAGCGAAAGCGGCCAGAAGCTGACTTTCGGCAATTTTATCCGTTACCACGATTACGATCCGGAAGTACTATTGGTAAAGGAAACATGGTCTGAATGGAAAGCCAAGGCGCTGCTCGGCTCAATCCCCACTGATCCTGATCTGGCGCGGCTGAGTAAAACCCTCGTGCGAGCCGCATTCATCAATGGCCCGCGGGAAATTGCCCTGCTGCGTAATGTTCTCGCCAAGGTTAGCCAGGGTGCGATTGAGAAAGCGCTGACGATCGCGGGAAACTCCGTCATGTCAGTCTACTACCGGATCTGGGGCGACAAAGGGAGCAATCTCGGTATTGCCTCCATTGAAGATGCCTTCCTCCGCTTGGCTCGCAACCCGTCGATTCTGGCCGATCTGGATGAAATCCTTGCCTGGTCGCAGGACACCACCGAGGTCAGCGGCCTGATTCCGCAACTCCCATTTGCCTGTCCGCTGGAACTGCATGCTCGTTACGGCGGCAAAGAAATTCAAGCAGTCTTTGGCAAGGCAAACCTTGAGACGTCCGGACAGACTGGGGTAGGCGTTTTTCATTTTCCCGAGTTCAAGACCTATGTGCTACTGGTTACCTTTCAGAAGACCGAGAAGGAATTCTCACCGAGCACCATGTATGCCGATTATCCCATCAGCAGGGAGCTCATGCACTGGGAATCTCAGGCGAATACCGCGCAGCATCACACTGACGGGC
>JAQUCQ010000241.1 GCA_028686145.1 Desulfuromonadaceae bacterium
ACCCGCGTGACCGCCAACCGGAGGGCGGCAATTTCGTCAGCAGAAACCGTGGCAAAGGCCGTTTCGATTTCGGCGGGGGTAACTTCCAGTTCTCGGACCGAGGTGGCTTCCAGGCGGTCGAAACGTCGGGTCAGTTCCAGCACCGCAACATCTCCACGTTGTCGGACATCGGCGATAATATCAAGTACGATCTGTTCAACTTCGCGGCTACTCTCTTCTCCGCGCGAAAGAATGGCGTCAAACTTCTGGTTGAAACCGGTATCCTTTATATCAATAAAAAGCATAGTGTACCTTACTCAGTGCGACTGGAGCAGTTGCTCAAGCCCCTGTATGATGTGTGAAATCCGGTCGTTTTTTGTTTTCAAGCTAGCCCGGTTGACGATCAGGCGCGTGGTAATCTCGGCGATGGTCTCAACCTCGACCAGTCCGTTTTGCCGCATCGTTTCGCCGGTAGAAACCAGATCGACAATCCGGTCAGAGAGGCCGACCAGCGGCGCCAGTTCGATCGACCCATAGAGCTTGATGATCTCGACCTGCACACCTTTGGCTGCAAAATAGTTTTCAGTCACATGCGGGTATTTGGTCGCGATACGAATATGCGACCAGCAGGAGGGGTCATCTGCCTTTGCCAGATGGGCCGGTTCGGCAACCATCATGCGGCAGTAACCAAATTTAAGGTCGAGCGGCTCATAGACATCCTTGCACTGTTCCATCAGCGTATCTTTGCCCACAATGCCGAGATCGGCGCTGCCGTATTCTACGTAGGTTGGGACATCGGTTGCCCGAACAATCATATAACGAATCCTCTGCTCCTGATTTTCGAAGATCAGTTTACGGGAATCGGAGAGCAGTTCGCGGCAGTCGATGCCGATCTGGCTGAACATCTCGACTGATTCTTCGAGGATTCGTCCCTTGGGAATAGCAATTGTAATCCAGTCACTCATTCTTTAACCCTTTGGATATCCGCACCCAGTGCAGCAAATTTTTTCTCGATCGATTCATAGCCGCGGTCCAGGTGGTAAATGCGCGAGACTTCCGACGTTCCGTTGGCAGCGAGACCCGCCAGGATTAGTGATGCCGAGGCCCTCAGGTCAGTGGCCATGACCGGAGCTCCCGACAGGTTTTTAACCCCTATTACTGTTGCCGTACTTCCTTCGACAGTAATATCGGCACCGAAACGCTGCAACTCTGAAACATGCATAAAGCGATTTTCAAAGATATTTTCCGAGATAACACTGGTACCTTCTGCAATGCACATCATGGCCATGAACTGGGCCTGCATGTCGGTTGGAAAACCGGGGTACGGGCGTGTCTTGATATTAATGCTTTTAACCCGTCTTGGCCCCTTGACTCTCACAACGCCATCACGGCTGGTGATTTCAACTCCCGCATCCTGCATCTTGAACGCGAGGGCATCAAGATGTTCCAGTTTCATGCGGTGAATGCGGATATCTCCTCCGGTCATTGCTGCTGCGATCATAAACGTGCCTGCTTCAATCCGGTCCGGCATGACCTCGTAATCGGCTGCTGCAAGCTCGGATACGCCCTGGATTCTGATCGAGTCGGTGCCTGCCCCCTCAATTTTTGCCCCCATGCGATTCAGGTATAGGGCCAGATCAACTATTTCCGGCTCACGAGCGGCGTTTTCCAGCAGGGTTTCCCCTGAGGCGGTCGCAGCGGCCATCATCAAATGCTCGGTGCCGCCTACTGTTGAAATGTCAAAATTGATGCGGGCGCCTTTGAGGCGCCGGCACTTTGCTTCAACATAGCCATGTTCAAGTGTGATTTCGGCACCAAGCGCCTGCAGCCCTTTGAGGTGAAGGTTTATCGGGCGCGCTCCAATAGCGCAGCCACCCGGCAACGAAACCCGCGCCTTGCCAAAGCGGGCCAGAAGCGGCCCAAGAACCAGGACCGAGGCACGCATGGTTTTGACCAGGTCATAGGTCGCTTCATGGCTGGTAATATTGGCCGTATCGATTCGGACAATATTGCCGTTTCCTTCGATTTCTGCGCCAAGTGACTCCAGTACTTTTATGGTGGTGTTAATGTCCCGTAAAAACGGAACATTGCTGATCTGGTTGATTCCCGGGGCCAGAATTGTCGCGACAAAAATAGGGAGCGAAGCGTTCTTTGAACCGCTGACCGTGACGTCGCCCTTTAGTTTCTTTCCGCCTTTGATGATGAGTTTGTCCAATCAAATACTCCTCTTGTGCCTGCTAAATTTTGCCATATTACTGTAAGGGTCAGCTCTTGTCCAAAGAAAAGTTGGTAAAATCGTGCAGCGTATCACTGAATAATTATTAGACACTGGTATCGGTGAAATTATCGGAGTGCAGTTAAATTCAATGTTACTAACTCTGTAGAATCTGTGGTAATGTATCGGTCAATTTGACAATTGCCACGGCAGAGTGCAGGTGTGAATATGTTCCGGTGCAGCCTGAAAACCAAAGCAACAGTTATCTTCCCTTTGTCAGTAACCATTGCTCTGTTTGGACTGCTGTTTTTGATTCAGTATCTCCTTCAGGGGTACATCAAAGATTCCATTTCAAGCCAGCAGTCCCAGATCGTAGCTAATATGGCTGATGAGGTGGATCAAAAGTGTGCTGAAGCACACAAACAATTGCATACACTTGCAGGCAGAATTACGCCCGCCATGATTGCGGCCCCCCAGAAAGCCCTCACATTTCTGCGAGAACGGACAGAATCTGCCGGACTCTTTGATAACGGGGTGTTTTTGTTTGATTCCAGAGGGCGTATGATTGCCGAACTGCCCTTGGGACTTTCCCGCACCGGCAATGACTTCACCTATCGGGACTATCTGAAACGGACCTTTACTACCAAAACCCCGCAAATATCCGACCCCTATATTTCCTCTCTTTCTCACCGACATCCCGTGGTTATGGTGACTGAGCCGATTCATGATGCAAATGGTAATGTGCTTGCCGTGCTTGGTGGCGGTATTGATCTGCTGCAATTGAATTTTTTGGGAGAGCTCAGTCGACACAAAATCGGCAGAACCGGCTATATGTTCCTCTTTGACACCAATAGGACAATGATCGTCCATCCGGATAAGAAGAGGATCATGAAGCAGGATATTCCGGCCGGTATCAACCTGCTGTTAGACCGTGCCATAAATGGTTTTGAAGGCTCGGGAGAAACCGTCAATTCCCGCGGCATGAAAGTTCTGGGTACCTTTAAGCGACTGAAGTCGAAGCAGTGGATTGTTGGTGCCAGTTTCCCTCTGTCTGAAGCATACCTGCCAGTAAACCGGGTAAGGAACATATTTCTGATTTCCTTGCCACTGTTTTCGTTGGCCATATTTTGGTTCATGCATCATTATTTGAAGCGTCTGGCAGCACCTATTATTCAGCTTACGAGCCATGTGGAGGGACTGCAGGGCAAAGAAGGTGATGATCGTTTTTTTTCGGTACAGGGAGAAGGGGAAATAGCGACACTCGGGCATGCATTTAATGAACTTATCCGGGAAAGCGACCTTCAGCGGAGCAAGCTGGAATCTGATCTTGAAAAACACGAATGTGCCGACGTGCAACTCCATCGCCAGAACGAATATCTGCAGGCACTGCACGAAACAACCCTTGGGTTGATCAGCCGACTGGACGTAGCCGGATTGGTGCAGGCTATCGTTGTCCGCGCCGGCAGTCTGCTTGGCACGGAACATTGCTATGTATATCTTAAAAACAGTGCCGGGACTGAAATGGAAATGGTTTTTCAGAGCGGTATATACAACTATCTTGACCATTATCCGATCAGGCGGGGAGTCGGCATCGCCGGACGTATCTGGGATACCGGAAATTTGACCCATATCGATGATTACAGCAAATGGGAAGGTCGCTTGCCTGATAAGGATCGGGATGTCTTGAGGACTATGGCAGGTGTGCCGCTTAAGTCCGGTGAGGATGTTGTGGGTGTTCTTGGTGTTGCGTATGTTGACGAGGGAATCCACCTGAACGATGAGCAATTGGAACTTCTGGTCCAGTTTGGGGAACTGGCATCGCTGGCCCTTGAAAATGCCCGCCTCATTGATGAATCAAAACGGGAACTGGCCGAAAGGATAAAGGCTGAAGAGCGCCTGCGCAAGCTTTCTGTGGCGGTTGAGCAGAGCCCTGCTTCAATTGTCATTACCGATACCTTTGGCACCATAGAATACGTTAACCCGCATTTTACCGAGTTGACCGGTTACACGTTTGAGGAAGCGGTTGGCCAGAATCCGAGCGTTCTTAAAACCGGAGAGACAAGTAATGATGAGTACAAGCAACTGTGGGAAACAATTCTTGCGGGTGGTGAATGGCGCGGTGAATTCCACAACCGCAAGAAAGATGGCGAACTGTATTGGGAACAGGCGCTGATTGCTCCCATCAGGGATAACAGTTATGCCATTACTCATTTTATTGCCATCAAGGAGGATATTACCGAACATAAACAGTTGGAGGGACAACTCCGACAAGCACAGAAAATGGACGCGATCGGTCAACTGGCCGGAGGCATCGCCCATGATTTCAATAATATTCTGACTGCTATTGTTGGGTATGCCAGCATTATGCAGCTTAAGCTACCGGGTGACAGCCCTTTGAAAAAAAATGCCGAACAGATAGCTGCTACTGCAGAACGTGGGGCACGCCTGACTCAGAGCTTGCTGGCCTTCAGTCGCAAACAGACAACAAATTTTGTTGTTGTCGATCTGAATGAAATAATTAACCGTGTCCATCAGCTATTGCTCCGGCTGATCAGTGAAGATATTTATCTTGAAATTAATCTCGAAAAGAGCGGGTTACCGGTTTTGGCCGATAGCGGTCAACTTGAGCAGGTGCTGATGAACCTGTCGACAAATGCCCGGGATGCCCTGCCGCGCGGCGGCTCGATCGTCATAACAACCGAAGCGGTCACTCTTGATACTGATTTTATCCTTGCACGGGGATTCGGCCAGCCGGGAAGATATGCCCTGTTGACCTTTACCGACAGCGGTGAAGGTATGGAAACGGAAACGGTAAAACATATCTTTGAGCCATTCTATACGACGAAAGAGTTGGGTAAAGGGACCGGTTTGGGGCTTTCCATCGTCTATGGTGTTATCAAAAAACATAATGGCTATATCTTTTGCCACAGCACCATAGGAATCGGTACAATTTTTCAGATTTATCTGCCGCTTCTTGACTCTGTGCCTGCCGGGCTTGAAGAAAAAGTGCCGGAAAAGGTTGAGGATGTCCATGGCGGCGACTATATCCTGATGGCCGAAGACAACGAAGCCACCCGTGAGCTCATTAAAAACATACTGGAGGAGTTTAATTATTCTGTCATTGTGGCGGTTGACGGCGAAGATGCCTTGGAGCGCTTTCGCGAACAGACAAAGCGGATCAGTATGGTGATACTTGATGTCATCATGCCGAAAATGAA
>JAQUCQ010000242.1 GCA_028686145.1 Desulfuromonadaceae bacterium
CGTTTCGGCAGAGGAACTGCTGGTCGATCGGGCGCAATTGCTGACGCTGACCGCCCCCGAGATGACGGTTCTCCTTGGCGGTATGCGCGCCCTGAACGTCAACTACGGACAGTCACAACACGGCGTCTTTACCAAGCGGCCAGGAACGCTCACCAATGACTTCTTCGTGAATCTTCTCGACATGGGCACCATGTGGAAGGCGACCTCGGAAGTCGACGACGTGTTCGAGGGGCGTGATCGCGTAACGGGCGAACTCAAATGGACCGGCACCCGTGTCGATCTCATCTTCGGTTCGAACTCACAGCTCAGGGCCCAGGCAGAAGTCTATGGATGTGAGGATTCACTGGAAAAATTCCTGAACGACTTTGTAGCGGTGTGGGAAAAAGTAATGAACCTTGACCGTTTCGACCTCGCCTGATCGTAGGATGAAAACCTTAAAAAACTTCTAACGGGGCAGCAGAAAACGGTCTGCTGACAACCGGTTCCAGTGGGCGGCGTACTGCAGCCGCTGAAACCGGAACATTGGAATAATGCTGAATTTCAGAAGACCGAAAAGTAATTTACACAATCTGAGGTGCAGGCCGCACCATATTGATAAAATAAAGAGACAGACCCTATCCTGTTTTTGCAATATTTTTCTCTGCCATGCTGGGGCAAAGCACAATGCGATACAATGTAAAGCTATATCAGCAATTTAATAGGTGGATAAGATGATGAATCTAAAAAAACTCGCGCTATTCCTTGTCGTTGTGATGGTAGCTGGATGTGCGACTGTGCCCTTGGGGCCGAGCGTGGAGGTGCTCCCCACTCCTGGAAAGTCCTTTGATACCTTCCGTACCGAGGATATGACCTGTAGGGATTGGGCGCAACAACAGTTAGGAAAACCCGTCCAAGAAACCTATAATAAGAATGTAGCCACGGGAGCAATCGGAGGAACTGCAGTTGGGGCAGGTTTGGGTGCAGCCGTGGGTTCGGCTTCCGGCCACGCCGGAACGGGCGCTGCAATTGGTGCGGCAACCGGACTTCTTGCCGGCACGGCAATTGGCTCAAGTTCTGGACAGATCTCTGCTGCTGAAGCCCAGCATCGGTATGATAATGCCTACACACAGTGCATGTATACCTATGGGAATCAGGTGTCTGGTTATAACCAAGCGGCTACGCCTGCTCCACTGTTCGATGCTGCCCCTGCGGCAGAACCCTACCCACTACCAGAGTTTTATTTTGAACAAGCGCCCCAGTTCATCTTTTCGCCGGAACTGGATATGTATGTTGCAGTCGGCGTCCCTTACGACCTTGTTTACACGGGTACTGATTATTATTGCTTTTATCAAGGGCACTGGTTTCGTGGGCCGTATTTCAATGGACCGTGGGTGTATGTCCCCCGAAGGCATTATCCGCAGGTCTTTCTCAGATTTGGCATTGGCGATTTCAGACATTTCCGTGACGAAGAATTCGGGAGATATGAGCACGACAGAGAGCACTATAGAGGGCGTTTCCACCGACCTGAGTTTCGTGGTAAAAGGCGTGGGAGAGAGCATAAAGACGAACATCGGTAGTACAGTCCAAGAGAAGTTCGCTTAACGCGAGACCTCATCGTGCTACCTTTTTTTGCTGAATCAAGCTTTTCTCCAAAGTCATCATGGTTAGTAATTACAGCTGAGCATATCCGTATTTCCGCCACCGACGTTAGTGGCCTGTTGTATCCGACGTTTTGAGTTATAGTTTTAATTAAGGAGACGGTTATGGGTGATGAAAGGGCGCAGGCAAATTATTTTGCACGGATAGTATCCGGTTTCGCCGCAGGTTTTCTGGCAACACTTATTTTTCACCAGATAATGCTGGCAGCATTATGGTATGCCGGCGTGGCGCCGTTTGCACCTTTTTCTCTGACCGCAACCAGACCATTCGGGGTGCCTGCAGTCTTCTCGTTGTCTTTCTGGGGGGGAATCTGGGGAATTCTGTTCGCTATTGTTGAAAGTACGTTCCCGAAGCGGGTCAGTTACTGGATTGTTGCTTTTCTATTCGGGGCCACATTCCCTTCGCTGATAGCGTTAATCGTCGTGCTTCCCCTCAAGGGACGTCCTCTTGGTGGCGGCTGGGGAGCTCCTCTTCTAGTGACGGCTTTTCTAATAAACGGTGCCTGGGGGTGCGGAACCGCCTTGTTTTTCAAGCTATTGAGACGTCATTCATGAACCGTCAGTTTCATCTACAGCAGTTACGATATTAATATCAAAAAAGGACCATGTATTTGATGCATGAAACCGTATTTGCCTTAGGCGACCAGGTAATAGACTTTTAAGTGGTATTGCCACCAATGCACTTTAAATCAGGAGTATCGTTATGATTGGAGATTACCTTGTGGTTATCAACCAGCAGTCCGGCGCGGGTGAAACATTCAGTAAAACTTGCGACAAAACTCTTTCCGGCAACGGCAAGGAACACCCCGCCATGTTCTGCTCTGAAGTTGATTTTTCTCACTCGTTATACCTACTCTGCACGCCCGCGCCAACGAGTCGAGCTTCGAAACACCCGTTCTATCTACCCCATAGTTCTGTGGTGATGGTGTACACTCTGAACAAGGGTGAGGTTGTTCCCGTGGGCTTTCGTTGATTTTTCATTATCCGCACTCCTGAAAGTTTCCGCTAACAAAAAAATGGCCTACAAAATAGGAGCATCTATTATTTTACTCAACTGTAACATTCTTCTGGGCCTGGATTTGGTATTATTAAAAGCATGTGTAGCACAACTCATCTATGGAGGGCTTACCATGAAAAAGTTAGTTGTGGGTTTAGTACTGGCAGTGACATGTATGGGACTTGGAATTTCTTATGCCGACGACAAGGGAATGTCCGAAACGAAAAAAGATGAATGCCTGCTTATTTCCCAAGGGTGTAGAGATGCAACCATGAGCATCCAGCAAAAAATAGATAAACTGAATGCTGAAATTAAGAAGGGGCAGAAAGTTTATACTACCAAAGAGCTCAAAAAGCTTAAAAACAAGCTAAAAGAAACCGATGACATGCTCAACAATTTGCTTTACGGACCTTAACCTGCTCATTGTAGCAGATAGTTCTATTAAACAGAGGGACAGGGTTTACTGACTGCCCCTCTGCTTTTGTTCTGGCCTGTGGCCGAAAAATGCCGGTTTTGGTCTTAAGAACCCACCAACAATGTTTCTGAGTTGAGTTCCAACCATATACCTGTACAATAATTCAGTATAATTTTGAAGACAGAATGCCAAGTAATTGGTAATACATTACTGTGAAGTATTTCACATAATTCTTTTCAAAATCCCCCGAAATAAATACATGGTAACTATTAGTGAACGTTGCTAAATACAGAAATCATCATAGTAATATCCTGTTCTGGTTGTTTACGATTACTATCTGCGTAGGGCTTTACCTAACTACGTACGTGAACTATCTCCTCTTCCACAGCCTGGTTGAACTATTCAGCATCATTGTTGCCGCTGCAGTTTTTATAATTACATGGAACTCTGTTAAGTACATCAAAAATCCCTACCTGATCATGGTGGGCATTTCCTACCTATTTATTGCCATCTTAGATTTGCTCCACACTCTGTCATACAAGGGCATGCCGATTTTTACCGACTATAACTTTTATGCCAATCAGTTATGGATAGCCGCGAGAGGTCTGGAAAGCTGTACCCTGCTTGCTGCATTTCTACTGTTGTTTTCAAATAAGACCGTCAAAGCCGGATTCATTTTCATACTCTATTCACTAATAACAACTCTTTTGATTGCCAGTATCTTTTATTGGAAGATTTTTCCGGTCTGTTTTGTTGCCGGTAAAGGACTGACTGCTTTTAAAGTGTACAGCGAGTACGCTATCTGCGCGATTCTTGTTGCCAGTATTATATTACTGATACGGAACAGGAGTCTGTTTGCTAAGTCAATATATAAGCTGCTCTTATTATCGATGGTATTTACCATTATTTCCGAGTTAGCCTTTACGTTCTATATAAATAATTTTGGTTTTTCAAATCTTGTTGGCCATTATTTTAAGCTATTTTCCTTTATGATGATTTACCGCGCAATTGTGGTCACCGGTATTGAAGAGCCATATCATCTGATCTTTAGTGAGCTGAACCGGACAAATGAAGAACTCCAAAATGAGATCGATTCAAGAATTCAAGCTGAGTTCAAGCTTGAATCAGAAATAAAAGAGCACAAAAAGGCAGAAATGGCTCTAAGAGAAAGTGAATTCTTCTTCAGAGAGTCGCAACGAGCAGCATCAATCGGTTCGTATAAAGTGGATTTTATTACCGGAACTTGGGAATCATCTGAAATTCTAGATAAGATCTTAGGCATAGACAACAATTACCCTCATAATGTTCAAGGTTGTCTGGATATTATCAATCCCGAGGACATCGAAGAGATGTATCAGTACCTAAATGAAGAGGTTATATCAAAGAAAACACCATTTTTAAAAGAATGCAGGATTATCAGAAAAAATGATGGCGAAATGAGATGGGTTCACGGACTAGGTGAGGTTAAATATGGCGATGGTGGTGTCCTCATATCTATGACCGGAACTATTCAGGACATAACAGCTCGCAAACAAATTGAACAAGAGTTGGAGGACGTTCTTGGTAATTTGGAAATCAAGGTTGCCGTAAGGACGGGAGAACTAGAACGCATTAAAGAGAAACTGGCGTTGCAGAATGAGGAATTGCAAAATTCTTACGCCTTACTGAAAGTGGAGACCGAGGTGCGTATTCAAGCCTTGGAAACTTTGCGAGAAAATGAACAACTACTCCTTCAGCAAAGTCGTCAAGCCGCCATGGGAGAAATGATCGGCAATATCGCCCACCAGTGGCGACAACCATTAAACTCTCTAGGGCTTTTCACACAAAGTATCGGTTTTTTTTATGGCACGCCTAGCTTCAACAAGGAGTTTGTTGATACATCCATTGCCAAATCAATGGGGATCATCAAACACATGTCAAAAACCATTGACGATTTTAGGGACTACTTCAAACCGGAAAAGGAAAAAGTTGATTTTTGCATGACTGAGGCGGTTGAAAACACCTTGTCACTTCTTGATGGAAGTCTACAAAGCTCAAAAATCCGCATTGAAATTATCGAGCATGACAGACCTGTTATCAATGGGTATCAGAATGAATTTGCTCAAGTTCTTATAAACATCCTGAACAATGCCAGGGACGCCTTAATTGATGGTGAAATCGCCGATCCCAGAGTGACAATTACAATATCAAATGAAAACGGCAGCGCAGTTTTAATAATTGCCGATAACGCCGGAGGCATACCCGAAGAAATCATTTACAAAGTATTCGACCCATACTTTACGACCAAAGGGCCGCAACTTGGAACAGGAATTGGTCTGTTTATGTCTAAAGCAATAGGTGAAAAAAAAATG
>JAQUCQ010000243.1 GCA_028686145.1 Desulfuromonadaceae bacterium
AACGGCAACGCAGAGAGCAGCCTCTCATAGTTTTTTTGATAGTTACTCGTGTAATCAATCGGGAATTCGACTTTGGCAATGAAACGTCCCGAATCGATTTGCTCGTCAATGATTTGGTGTACGCTGATAGCCATAGTACGGTGGCCTTGGCGAATTGCATTAGGCAAGGGATGTCGACCACGATTTGTATATATGCATCCTGGATGGAAGTTGAATAACGCTGAGAACCAGTTGATGTGGCGGGACTTGAACAATAGACCGAAGCTAGCGACAATGCCGATTGGTGTATGCCACATGGTTGCTTCCAAGCCAAGTTCATCCAAAGAACAAACTTCGATCCATTTTAGGTTGATACTATCACAATAGTCTTTAATCTCAGATAAATTCTTCTTAGGCTCTAAAACGACTAGTATTACATTAATTGTGTTTACAATTGTAGCCAACACATTAACATAAGAGCCAAAGAATATTGCCGATTTCTGCTTCATGCCAGTCATCACCATCCTTTAAGGATTTATCCTTCTTTGGACAAAGGCCACTTTTCAACCAGAAGTTTGTATCGCTCCCCCCGATACTCGAAGTATGCTGGGTATCGTAGATTATCTACTACCCTTAACAGATCGAACTGCTCTGCAAGAGATTTTGCTGGATCCAGTTGGCTATCCTCCGGTCTACGACGGGGATATATTGTCCCTTCACCTATTTGCTCACGGCCACATCGGGCAATCGATGGATAAGATTCTGCCCATGTCTTGCACAAACGCTGCGTCGCTTGAGCTTGTAACTTGCGCCATTCACTATTTAGTTCCGTACCATTTAGCTCAATCCATTCCTGTAAGTATATAGGGCCAGCATCAATCTTGGCAGTTGCTTCCAATAGAGTTATTGGTATGCGATTCTTTCCTTCCAGTATTTGCCACGTCATGGGTGCCCAACCTCGCCCTTGAGGAAGATCGCTCTCGTGTACGATAAGTGTATGTTTGTACTTTTTCAGTATGCTGTCAGGTAAAATCTGACTAAAGCTTAAACAAAAACAGAAGTCTGCATGGGTCGCATCTTGAATGGTGTGAGAAAGTGTTACGTGATGACCAGCAGAACACCAATCTCTAATTAATTCATGTAAGTATGGCAAGATCCATCCATCAAAATCGCTAAGTATTTGGATCGAAAATCTCTTTGTGCCAGAATATGGTGCATACATTTTTGTGTCATCCTTACGTTAATACGTGAACAGGCAGTTACTTATTTGTGTTGTACCGGTTGCTGAGGGGACAAGGGCCTTTGCACGCTCTGACTGGTATATCAACCTGCCTGGTGAGGTAATGCTCTGATGAACTGCATTTCTAATATCATCTACAGTTACATCAGACATTTTCCCAAGAAAACAGATGTAGCCATTTTCCATTAAGTCCTTACAAGTCGCTGTCTGGTTGGAAGCGATACTGACTACGATGCAAGGTAAGCCCAGGCAAAGGCGTTCCCACATGGTGGCCCCTCCTGCACCAATCATCAAGTCTGCACGCGACATATAGCCAGCAAGAGTAGATAGATTGCGATGTAGAAAAGTGGCTTTGCGGGATGCAACTAACGCTTCGATACTGGCAGGGTCCGGGTGATTTATACCAATCACAACATCCACTGCCAAGTCTGTAAGATTGCTGGCCATCAAGGCAGTGAGCACTTTGGCTGTCTCATTTGTTGGGTCACTCCCTCCCATAAACACCAGTACTCGCCGCACTATTCCGTCACGTGGCGGCATCATGACACGTAATTGTGCATATTCAGGTTTGAGCAACGCGTATTGTGGGCCAAGCAACTTTATGCAATTTACGGGTACCAACTTGTCATATCTGTTAGCCATCTTCTGGGCAAACCAGTTCTGATCCAGCAGCAGATCACAATCATGGGGGCGATCGGCTAGGTCGTCGATCACCATAATCTTCCCGACATGGGGTCGCAACTGCTGCTCCCATCGATAGTCTAGGGAATAATGGTCGATTATCAACCATTCTGGTTTATGGCCGTTTAAGGCGTTTATTGTATCGGCAGCATCATGCTGCCATGTAGCACTGAGCCATGCTGCATGAGCAACATCGTTATGTTGGGGAGTATATTTTGTTCCGGTCTGAAGCAGTTTGACGACTCGATAACCCTTGGATTCAACAATCCTGATTAAACTTCCGGAATGCTCACGACAGATAAAGGTGACCTCGACAGCACGCTGATGCAACTCGTCTGCTAACGTGAGACAGCGCATGATATGGCCACTGCCCATCTGTAATGAGGCATCTGTACGGAAGGCAACTTTCATGTTGTCACCAATGTAGAGGTATTCATTGGTTCACCTTGCTTTTTCATGAGGAACCAATTTATGTCATCTTGTGGGAAGTTTTGATCGTAACGATAGACGAAACCATAATCGATAAGTTCAAGGTCAGGATGCCGGTTAATGATTTCTTTGCAAAAATCACGTTTGAAGAGGCGGTTGCTATGTCCACGATATTCAATTGATATTGGAGAGGGGTTGTAATATTCACACAACAATAAGTAGCGGCCAGTGGCATGATACAGGGCATCGTAAACTTGGGGCAGGTAGTTTGGATTAATATGAATCAAAACTCCTTTAGTGAACACCAAATCCCATGTGCGTTCGGGTGTAAATTCAAGAATCGAAGTTTGGAAAATATTGTTCGTAGAAATCACATTGCCCAGTTCAGCCGCAGCTTGGGAGTTAATTTCAATCGCATACAAGTCCAGCATGGGATAGAGCAACTTCAATGCCTTGAGATTCATGCCGATATTGGCACCGAACTCTATAGCCTCTCCCCGGATATTAGCACCGGCGAGTGCCTTGACAAAGAAGGCCAAATTTGAGGCAAGAAGTTTGCTCCCCTTGTTTCTTTGTATGTATTCAGCGCCAAAGTCGCCTGACCAGAATGATTCCTGTTCAGTCTTGTATTCCTTCATTTGGTTTCTCCATTTGTTTGAATACGTTATAAATAATTTCAGCACGGCGCCAATCGTCCGGCGTGTCAATGTCGACATCTCGTGAATTGGGGATTGGAAAACCAAGGCCGCCAGAATGCATTTTCGCGTTGCTCAGCCACGCCAACATTCTTCCCCAGTAGAATTGGCCCGCATCATAATAAGCCAACTCCAAATCTTGCGTTCGCGTCATTTCATATTGTGGATAGAATGGCTGCATACAACCGTTATCGAACCGGCGCAGTGCTCGTTGGATGGCGGAAGGGAACTCAGTTACAGGAAAGCAATAGTCTTTTGGGGTACTTTTTAACAGCGCGTAAGCTGAGGAAATATCCTCAGCCCTCATGAAGGGGACGCACGGATAAATACAACAAGCTAATTCTATTTCCCAACCCAACGATTGGCAGATGGAAATTGCATGAGCAATGACAGGAACGGTTGGAGTATGATCATCCGACAGTTCCGCTGGGCGTATGAATGGTGTTTCAGCTCCCAATGTTCTCGCGATTTCTGCAATTTCCTGGTCGTCGGTTGACACGATAACATGTTCAAATAAATCAGATTTTAGCGCGCTATTAATCGCGTATGCGATCATTGGTTTGCCGCAGAATTCTTTTATGTTCTTGCGCGGGATGCGCTTACTGCCACCGCGAGCAGGAATAATGGCAACATTCATGATAATGCCCCGTGCAGCATGGCAATAACATTATTCTGTTGTTGTTCAGTCATTGTTGGATAAAGCGGCAAACTTATTGATTCTGCGTAATAGTGCTCAGCTTCGGGGAAGTCGCCATCTTTAAAACCCATTCTTCGGTAAAAAGGCTGGGTATGAACCGGGATATAGTGGAGATTTGCCTGAATGCCCCCGGCTCGGAGACTTTCGTGGATTTCTCTGTGGTTCTTTTGGGTCCGAACCGAATCAAGACGTATCACATAAAGATGGAATGCTGAATATGCATGCGAATGCTGCCAGGGGAGAGTAATCGGCAACCCTTGCAGTGCCTCATCGTATCTTTTCGCAAGAGAATGTCGCCGGGTGACGAATTCGTCCAGTCGGCTCATCTGACTCACACCCAAGGCAGCCTGAATATCGGTCATACGGTAGTTGTATCCAAGCTCGATTTGTTGATAGTACCACGGTCCGTGAGGTTCCTCTGTCATCTTCGCCGGATCCCGGGTTATGCCGTGACTGCGCAATCGCACCAATTTCTCGTGCACTTCAGCGTTATTGGTCAACGCCATTCCACCTTCACCAGTGGTAATGATTTTGACCGGATGAAAACTGAAAACCGTCATGGCGGAATACCGGCAGTTCCCCACCGGTTCACCCTTGTAGCGCCCGCCTATGGCGTGGGAGGCGTCTTCAATGACAATGAATCCGTAACGCTTGGCAAGGCTGGCAATCGATTCCATGTCGCACGACTGTCCAGCAAAGTGGACCGGAATCACCACTTTCGGCAGTTTGCCGTCCCGTGCAGCACGTTCAAGTTTCTCTTCCAGGCGGGTAACGCTCATGTTGTAGGTACGGGGATCAATATCCACAAAGTCCACCGTGGCCCCGCAATAGAGCGCGCAATTTGCAGAGGCAACAAAGGTGTTGGGTGATGTCCAGAGGCGATCGCCTGGACCGAGATCCGCTGCCAGGCAGGCGATATGTAATGCCGAAGTGGCACTATTTACGGCCACGGCGTGATCAGCGCGGCAATAATCGGCAACTACCGATTCAAATCGTTCAACGGCGGGCCCCTGGGTCAGCCAGTCAGATTTTAGAACATCAACAACTGCCTGAATATCATCATCATTAATTGACTGCCGACCATATGGAATCATGGCATAACCGTAAAATTGGGATCAACGTGCTTCTGTATCAAGGTTCGTAGTTGCTCAACACTAAGCCAGTCAGTGTTCTCGCCGCTGTTATACCTAAAACCTAGCCTACACGGTACTCCGCCGTGTTCATTTGCCGATAGATGACGTATCTTCCCGGTGGTTGGCAGCATGATGAAATACTCTTTAAATTCTAATGTCGTCATCGCGTCGTTTTCTGTGATCATTTCCTCGTGAAGCTTTTCACCAGGCCTGATCCCAACAATGTTCCGCTGGCACTCCGGCCCGATTGCCTCAGCGAGATCGGTTATCCGGTAACTGGGGATTTTGGGGACATATATTTCCCCTCCCTGCATGTTTGCCAGGGCAAAGAGGACCAGTTTTACACCGTCTTCAAGGGTAATATTGAAACGGGTCATCCGTTCATCGGTTATCGGCAGAACGCCAGTCTTGCGCTTTTCCAGGAAAAACGGGACAACGCTCCCCCTACTACCCAGGACATTTCCGTATCGCACCACTGAAAACCTTATGTCGCGCTGGCCTCGGAAGTTGTTTGCAGCGGTAAACAGTTTGTCGGAACAGAGCT
>JAQUCQ010000244.1 GCA_028686145.1 Desulfuromonadaceae bacterium
AGGTGGCTCAGCCCCCAAACATGTTCAGCAGTTCCAGCAGGAAGGGTACTTGAGATGGGATTCGCTTGGTGAGTTTCTGGCGCTGACCGTGTCATTGGAACATCTGGCTAATACCTTCAAAAATGAAAAAGCCCAGCTTCTGGCGGATACCCTTGATCAGGCAACTGCCAAATTTCTGGATAACAACAGGAATCCAGCGCGTAAAGTTGGCCAGATCGATAACCGTGGCAGCCATTTCTATCTGGCAATGTACTGGGCTGAGGCTTTGGCAGCACAGACAAAAGACAAGGAACTTGCAACACGTTTTGCCAAGGTTGCACAGCAGCTTCAAGAGAATGAGGCCAAGATCAATGAAGAGCTGATTGGCGCTCAGGGCAAACCGGTTGATATGGGTGGTTACTATAATCCAAATCCGGTAATGGTTGAAAAAGCAATGCGTCCGAGCGCAACCTTGAATGCAATTGTAGATTCTATTAATTAATAGTTATTTGTTTTAGAGCTCTTTCATAACTTGTTTAAGCAATGCGTAAAGTGAGCTAATGGAATATACATACGTTACAGTCCCTTCTGGGGAAAAGATCACTATGGGAAGTGATGGCATGTTGAAAGTGCCTGATAACCCGATCATTCCTTATATTGAAGGTGACGGTACCGGTGTTGATATCTGGAAAGCGTCAGTACGAGTTTTTGATGCTGCCGTAGGAAAAGCCTACGGCAGCTCAAAAAAAATCAGCTGGATGGAAGTGTATGCCGGGGAAAAACCTTTTAACCGTTTTCGTGCTGAAATGGGTGACAAAGCCTGGTTGCCTGATGAGACAGTACAGGCATTCAAGGAGTTTCTTGTCGGAATAAAGGGTCCGCTAACAACCCCGATTGGTGGCGGAATTCGTTCTTTGAATGTAGCGCTCAGACAGATGCTTGATTTATACACCTGTCTTCGTCCAATTCGTTACTTTCAGGGAGTTCCTACTCCGGTTAAAAGGCCTGAAGATGTTGATATGGTTATCTTTCGTGAAAACTGCGAAGATATTTATTCGGGCATTGAATGGATGACCGGTACGCCGGAATGTGAAAAGATCATACATTTTCTGATCAAGGAAATGGGAGTCAAAAAGATCCGATTTCCCGATAGTTCCTCCATCGGTATTAAGCCGATCTCCCGCAGCGGTTCAGAACGGTTGATTCGAGCTGCGATTCGGTATGCATTGGATCATAAACGCAAGTCAGTAACTATTGTTCACAAGGGCAATATAATGAAGTTCACTGATGGTGCGTTCAAGGATTGGGGTTATGCAATGGCCACGTCCGAATTTCGCTCGCGTGTTGTCACTGAACGTGAATCATGGATAATTAATAATCAGGATCGTAATCCTGCTCTGACTGTTGAAGAAAATGCAAAGTTGATTGATCCTGGGTACGAAATGATGTCCACCCAGCAGCAGAACGATATTTGTAATGAGGTCAAGGCCGCTTTGACGCTGTTACCTACTCATGGAAATGGCCAGTTGAAGAAGCTGCTTATGATCAAGGACACCATAGCAGATATAACGCTCCAACAGGTTTTGACTCGTGCCAAAGAATTTGATGTTGTTGCTACTATGAACCTTGAAGGGGACCTGCTTTCAGATGCATTGGCTGCACAGGTTGGTGGCATAGGTATAGCCCCTGGTGCAAACATAAATTATGTAACCGGGCATGCTATTTTTGAAGCTACTCACGGAACGGCGCCAAAGTATGCCAATCTAGACAAAGTCAACCCCGGATCTGTAATACTTTCAGGGGTAATGATGCTGGAATATCTGGGATGGCAGGATGCAGCGGATATTATTGTCAAGACTCTTGAGAGAACTATTGGCCAGAAACGTGTAACATACGATTTTGAACGAATGATGCAGGGTGCAACATTACTTTCCTGCTCAGGTTTTGCTGATGCTCTGATAGAAAATATGTAATAAATTGCAGTTAGCAGGGGCTGGGATACAACTCCCTGCCTTATTTTACAAAAAATGAAAGAGGAGGTAAATGTATGGCTCGTAAAAAGATTTCACTTATTGGTGGCGGACAGATTGGTGGCGTTCTTGCTCAGCTTTGTGCATTGCGTGAACTTGGCGATGTTGTCCTTTTTGACATTGTTGAAGGTCTGCCACAGGGTAAGATGCTCGACATTGCTGAAGTTGGCCCTGTCGATCGTTATGATGTAAACCTCAAGGGAACCAACAGTTATGAAGACATCAAAGGTTCCGATGTTGTCATCGTTACTGCCGGATTGCCACGCAAGCCAGGTATGAGCCGTGATGACCTGATTGAAGTCAACTCTAAAATTATGACTTCTGTTGCTGAAGGCATCAAAACATATGCTCCTGACTCGATTGTTATTGTAATCTCCAATCCACTTGATGCCATGGTTACTCTCTGTCAGAAAATCACCGGTTTCCCTTACAACCGTGTTATTGGTCAGGCCGGTGTACTTGACTCAGCTCGTTTCGCCAGCTTTATCGCTTGGGAACTGGGCGTATCTGTCAAGGATGTAACTGCCATGACTCTTGGTGGTCACGGCGACGATATGGTGCCTCTGGTCCGTTATGCAAGCGTTAACGGTATTCCGGTAACAGAGCTTCTTGAACAGAAGTACGGTGCCGAGAAGGGCAAAGAAGTTATGGAAGCCATGGTTAAACGTACTCGTGGCGCTGGCGGCGAAGTTGTCGCCCTGCTGAAAACCGGCTCAGCTTTTTACTCACCGGCATCTTCCGCTATCACAATGGCAGAATCAATTCTTAAAGACCAGAAACGTGTCCTGCCAACCTGCTGCTACCTGCAGGGTGAATTTGGTGTAAACGGCTTCTACGTCGGCGTTCCTGCTGTGCTTGGTGAGAAGGGTGTCGAAAGTATCATCCAGTTCAAACTTGACGCAACAGAGCAGGCAATGATGGACAAGTCTGTTGCTGCTGTTAAGGAACTTGTTAGCAGTATGAAGTAGTATTTGATTCCAGGTATCTGGAAGTTAGTGAAAGAAGGGTGGAGTTGTCGCCCTTCTTTTGCTACTTTCTGGAACCTGTATTTACCACCTTTTATTACGGGAAAAGGAGTCTTTCTAGATGGAAAAGAAACTGCCAAAAATTGAAATCATTGAGAAGTACTGCAAGGGGTGCCATATCTGTGTTGAGTTCTGCCCTAAAGACGTGCTCGAGATGAAGGGCTTTTATGCCTCTGTAAAAAACCTTGAAGCATGTATTAAATGTATGCAGTGCGAATTGCGTTGTCCCGATTTTGCTATCAAAGTCATAACCGAATAAAATCTACAGGAGGAAATGAACAGTGTCCAAAAAAGTAGCGTTTCTTCAGGGTAATGAAGCTGCCGCACACGGCGCATTATACGCCGGTTGCAACTTCTTTGCAGGCTACCCGATAACCCCCTCTACCGAGGTTTCTGAAGTTCTGTCTGGCGAACTGCCAAAAATCGGCGGAAAATTCATGCAGATGGAAGATGAAATTGCCGCTATGGCAGCCATCCTCGGTGCATCACTGACTGGAGCCAAAGTATTAACCTCCACATCAGGACCAGGTCTCTCTCTGAAACAGGAACTAATTGGCTATGGCTGCATCGCCGAAATTCCCTGCGTTGTGTATAATGTTATGCGTGGTGGTCCTTCGACCGGTATGCCTACCGGACCTTCACAGTCTGACGTTATGTGTGCCAAATGGGGCACCCACGGTGACCACCCGGCAATCTGCCTTGTACCGGCTTCAGTCCAGGAAACCTACGAAGAGATTATTCGAGCATTTAACCTG
The DNA here is from genome assembly GCA_028686145.1 of Desulfuromonadaceae bacterium. Classification (GTDB taxonomy): domain Bacteria; phylum Desulfobacterota; class Desulfuromonadia; order Geobacterales; family Pseudopelobacteraceae; genus JACRCG01. Next base: position 3,790 of record JAQUCQ010000244.1, read on the forward strand.
TCTGAGAAGTATCGCACTCCGGTTATGGTAATGCCTGATGAAATCGTAGCTCACATGCGTGAGCGGGTTGTTTTCCCGGAACAGGGAGAAATTGAGGTCGTACCACGCAAGTCACCAACGGTACCACCTGAGCAGTACAAGCCATACGACACCAGCTTCGGCGACGTGCCACCATTGGCAGCTTTTGGTTCCGGTTATAAGTTTCATGTTACCGGCCTTAACAAGGCGGCAGATGGTTTCCCAACGACCAAGGCCAGTCTCGTTCAGGCTGAAGAAGAACGACAGGTTCGCAAAGTAGATGCAAATGTTGACGATATTGTTACATTTGAAGAGTACATGCTTGATGATGCTGAAGTAGTAGTTGTTGCGTATGGCTCTACATCACGTTCTGCACGTTATGCTGTAAATGTTGCCCGGGAACAGGGCATCAAAGCCGGCATGTTCCGTATCAAAACCTTCTGGCCGTTCCCTGACAAGCAAATCAAGGCTTTGGCCGGTAAGGTCAAAGGATTTGTGATTCCTGAGATGAATCTGGGTATGTGCTCACTTGAGCTTGAGCGTTGCGCACAAGGCAAGGCTCCGGTTCTTGGTATATTCCGGGTAGATGGCGAGCCGATCAATCCCGACCAGATCCTCGATAAGATCAAGGAGGTTAAATAACCATGGCTTTTGATTATGATAAATATCTTCGTCCCGGCAAATTGCCCCACATCTGGTGCCCTGGCTGCGGCCACGGCATCGTCATGAAGGGGTTGATTCGCGCCATGGACACCCTCAATCTTAAAAAAGAGGAGACTGCTGTCGTATCCGGCATCGGTTGTGCCTCACGTCTTCCCGGTTATATCGACTGTTGTACTCTGCACACAGCCCACGGCCGCGCCGCTGCGTTTGCAACCGGAGTCAAGATGGCCAAACCGGAAATGAATGTTATTCTGGTTGGCGGTGATGGCGATGGGACCGCAATCGGCGGCAATCACTTCATACACGCGTGCCGACGTAACATCAACATGACATACATCATCATGAACAACTATATCTACGGAATGACCGGTGGGCAGTTTTCCCCTTGCACTCCGACAGGCGCCAAGGCATCCACGACTCCTTACGGCAACCCTGACCCAGGCTTTGATATCGCTAAATTGGCAATCGGTGCCGGTGCTACCTTTGTTGCCCGTGGCACAGCTTTCCATGCCAACCAGATTGATAAACTGATTGCAGAAGCCATCCAGCACAAGGGCTTCTCGGTTGTTGAAATCCTTGACGACTGTCCGACCACTTATGGACGTCGTAACAAGTATAAGTCGGTCATCGAAATGATGAACCGCCTGAAAGATGTTGCGGTGCCGGTGAAGGCTGCTGAAAAGATGACTGCTGAGCAACTGCAGGGCAAAGTTCTGACCGGTGTTCTCTATAAGGACGAAACCAAGCCTGAGTATACTGCCGAGTACGCTAAAGTTATCGAGCGCGCCACGGCTGCCAAGTAACAATTACAGGAAAAGGAGCGATATATTCATGTCAAGATATGAACTCAGGTTTTCCGGTGCAGGTGGACAGGGTCTGATCACCGCCGGGATCATCATGGCCAAAGCCGCTTCGATATACG
>JAQUCQ010000245.1 GCA_028686145.1 Desulfuromonadaceae bacterium
AATGGCAGTCTGCTGACGAGCTGCCACAAGACGCTCGCCGATCCGTTTGCGTAGAGGCGACATCGGTCGACGCTCTTCACGACCACCTGAATAAACCGGTGCTTCTTCCGTATGCACAAAAGACTGCTCTGACGGTACAGGAATAGCTGGTGGAGGTGGTTGTACAGCAATCGACTGAACTGGCAGAGGCGCCACGACGAGGCTCTCAGGCGAAACTGCGGCCGGTTCGGCACTGGAGGCATGCGACATATTCGCCTTTTCTTCGATACGAGCAAACAGATCCTCCTGCGTAACTCGCCCCCCTTTGCCGCTCCCCTGCACCTCGTCCGGAGAAATATTTTGTTCACGCATCTCACGCCTCAGCGATGGAGAAGACGGCGGTATGGCAGGTTTTTCCGCCATCTGAGTTGCAGAAGTGGTAACAGGTGGTGCCGCTGTAACAGTAGATTCTTCAATCAGACCAATTACCGTCCCGACCGCAACTGTGGTACCACCGGTTACCGATATGGTGAGCACCCCGTCAGCATCGGCATTAAGGTCAAGCGTAATTTTGTCAGTTTCAATTTCGCAGAGCGGCTCATCCCGCTTGACAACATCACCGCTTTTTTTGAACCACTTGGCCAGTAATGCCTCACGCACCGACTCGCCAACTTCCGGTATTTTTATTTCCATACGTTAACTCCATCACAGCAGTTTGTATCCATCCTATTTTCTGAACAGATAAAATATATTCTACCCGATTATCTTCGTTTCTCCAGTTAAAACAAAAGGCGACCTAAAGAGGCCGCCCTTGTTACGTCCGAAGCAGAGAATCTATCCCTGCCCTTTCAGGTGTTCCCTCCCAAAGGGTGACATCTGGCGCAGGCGAGCAATTATGGGGGGCATCTCACGGATAACCGTATCTATCTCAGCATCGGTGGTGTAGCGCGAAAGGGAAAAACGGATCGACCCATGGGCACAGGTAAAAGGCACTCCCATGGCCCGCAAAACATGGGAAGGTTCCAGTGATCCTGAGGTGCATGCACTCCCTGATGAAGCACAAATACCAAACTCCGACAGTAGCAGTAATATAGCCTCCCCCTCGACAAACTCAAAGGCGATTGAAGTGGTATTGGGGAGCCTCTCAGCGCCGTCGCCATTGATGCGGGCATACGGAATTGCCGCCATCAAGGTATCCTGTAAACGGTCTCGCAGCGCCTTGACCACGGTGTTTTCAGTTTCCATATGCTCTCCGGCCAACTGACACGCCTTTCCCAGCGCAATGATGGCGGCAGCGTTCTCGGTACCGGCCCGGCGACTTTTTTCCTGATGACCACCTACCAGGAAAGGACGGTATGGAGTGCCGCGTCGCAGATACAGTACGCCAATCCCCTTGGGAGCATGCAGCTTGTGGCCGGAAAGCGAAAGCATGTCAATATTTGAAGCGGCCATGTTGATGGGTATTTTACCGATAGCCTGCACGGCATCGCTGTGAAACAGGGCACCTTTCGACTTTGCGATGGCTGCAGCCTCTTCTACCGGAAAGAGGACACCGGTCTCATTGTTGGCCCACATGAGTGATACTATCGCCGTGTCAGTATCGACGGCGGCTTTTAATTCTTCCAGGTCCAGGCGACCGGCACCATCAACACCGATTTCAGTTACCCGATAGCCCTTCTGGGTGAGGTTGCGACATTGAGTTAAAACAGCCGGATGTTCGACACGGGATGTTATGATGTGACGACGGTCGGGAAATACTTCCAGTGCCGAACGGATTGCAGCATTGTCACTCTCGGTTCCACAGGCGGTGAATATTATTTCATCCGGAGTCGCTCCCAGCAGCTCTGCAACGCGGCCTCTGGCTTCATTTACCTTGCTCTGCACCTGCCCGCCAAAGAAGTGCATTGAACTGGGGTTGCCATACAGTTCACAGAAATAGGGGCGCATCTCTTCAAAGACGGCTTCATCAACTTTAGTGGTGGCGTTGTTGTCGAGATAGATTTCTTTCATTGAGAGACCTCCTCGACAACGATGTCCTCAGCGACCAGATCACGCAGTTTGATTTCAACCATGCGGGCGGTGTTGCCGGACGAGGCACAACCGGCGCACGCTTTGCGGAACGCGATCTGCACCTTCGAACCGTCAATGTCAATCAGCTCCAGATCGCCGCCATCAGCCCACAACAGTGGACGGATATCGCGCTCCAAAACTTCCTGAATCAGTTGCATCTTTTTCATATTGGAGAGTTTCTCCGGCCGCTTGCGCGGTTGGGCATCTGCGTCGCCCAGCACGTGTGCGATCAGTTCCTGTATTTTTGGAATGCAGCCACCACAGGCTCCACCGGCTTTGGTGAAATTTGTTACCTGTTCGACTGTTGTCAGCCTGTTGGTTTCAATCACTTTTTTGAGGAAGGTGTCAGTGATGCCGAAACATTTACAGACGATCTCTCCTTCATAGTCAGGGTAAGCATGTCCATGATCATGCTCGCTGTCATGTTGCGGAATCGGCATCCCACGATATTTGAATATCGCGACCTCCAGCGCTTCCTGCCCCATAACGGAACAGTGCATCTTCTCTTCCGGAAGACCGCCCAGAAAATCGGCAATATCCTGGTTGCTGACCGCCAGCGCTTCATCAAGAGTCTTTCCCTTAACCATTTCGGTCAATGCGGAAGAGGAAGCAATCGCACTGGCACAGCCAAAGGTTTGAAACTTGGCATCAACAATCTTGTCCTTATTGTCATCCAGCTTGAGATACAGCTTAAGAGCGTCTCCGCAGGCAAGGCTGCCAACTTCTCCAACAGCATCAGCATCAGCTATATCCCCAACGTTGCGGGGGTTTAAAAAATGGTCCTTAACTATTGGCGTGTAATCCCACATAAATGTATCTCCTCCTGAAATTTTTTATTGAATTCAACCCAGTATAAACTTCCGCCCGGCGGCCATTACTTCTGCAAGACGCGCATCGTTGCCCGCCTCACCATACAGTCGTACTACCGGCTCAGTACCAGATTTACGGAACAACATCCAACTGCCGTCATCGAGCAGCAGTTTGGTTCCGTCGATCCTGACCACTTCCGTGACTTTTGACCCGGCAACCTCGGCGGGAAGCGCATTAATCTTATTCTTGTAAGCAACTTCCAGTTCCGGCGACAGCGTGAGGTTGTCGCGGCGGGTCACGAAACGCCCCACATCACTGTACAGCCGGTCAAGTAGCTGCCGGATGCTCTTTCCCTCACGGGCAACCATTTCAGCCACCAGAAAACAGGCCAAGATTCCGTCTTTCTCTGGGACGTGGCCTTTGATCGTCAGGCCGGCACTTTCTTCTCCGCCTATCACCAGCTTGTTCTGGCTGATCAGTTCACCAATATACTTGAAACCGACCGGCGTTTCATACACCGGGACACCATGTTTCCTGGCGACGGCATCGATCAGGTGCGAGGTCGCCACACTGCGCGCCACGCCACCTTCAAGCTTGCGCACCCGAATCAGGTAATCCAGCAACAGGGCAATGATATAGTTCGGCTCGATATAACTGCCGTCGGCATCCAGAACACCAAAACGGTCAGCGTCGCCATCAGTCGCAAGACCGAGCTTGATATCGGGGTTATTCTTCACCAGTGCGATAAAATCAGGGATATGCGCTTCGGATGGTTCCGGCGGTTGGCCACCGAAATAGGGGTCAAGCCGGTCATTGATAATGGTGTACGGAATGCCGCGCTTCCGAAGCGGTCCGTCCAGATATCCACGGGAAGTACCATAGAGTGGGTTAAGCGCAACCAGCCCCAGAGTACCAATGGCATCAAAATCGACTTTTTGCTCCAGGGATTTCAGATATGTGTCCTGAGGGTTTATCTTCTCGACCAACCCCTGCTTGCCGGCATCCTCAAGAGATAGCTCCCGGTAACAAGCGGTCCCAATGGTTGCATTGGCGCGGCGCTCGATTTCACCCGTGGTTTCCGGCAGGGCCGGCCCGCCCCACGATGGTGAAAATTTGACGCCGTTGTATTCGGGAGGGTTGTGGCTGGCGGTGAAGTTGATGGCGCCAGCGGCTCCACGCCGCAATATTTCAAACGAAATAACCGGAGTTGGTGTGTCACGTTCACAAATATATGCCTTGATACCGGCCCCCGCCAGGACCCGGGCTGATGCTTCAACGAAACGCTGTCCCATAAAACGGGTATCGCAGCCGATGACCACACCCTTCTCCTGCTCACCTGATGCCTTAATGGTATCGGCTATTGCCTGGACAACAACTTTCACGTTATCAAAGGTGAAATCCTCGCAGAGGATGCCGCGCCAGCCGGATGTTCCAAAGGTGATTTGCGTCATCGTTCCCCCCTAAACATAATAAGACATCTTTTGTCGTGTTAGAATAATACACCTGTGACCGCCCGTCAAGCAAAGAGAATACCTCCTCTCTTTTCATAGAAGGGATTGATACGAATATTGACATTGACCTGCTTATTGCACAATGGCGTTTAACTCGACCCGACTCCGGGAAACGGACTCTTTCTCCGGCGCCTTGAACACGTCACCATCCCTTTGGAATATCCGCTCAGCCGGAATATTTCCCTTCCTGACGAGATAGTTCATAATGGCAACAACCCGTTCATGTGCCAGAGCTTGAAGCTCCGGTATGCCAACGATCGTATGAGTAATGATCAGCTTTTTCATTTCTTCGGGCGGCAGAGTCTTGATCAGTCCGAGAACATTCCGCGGCTTGGGAAACTTTTCCTTCCTGTATACCGCAGTCAGATAGGTGGCATATTCTTCCGGCAGCACCTGAATGGTATCAGCCGTTTCGCCCGCTTTCAAGAGGCCTTCTTTTGCAAGCGTCAGGAACTTTTCGTTCTTGAGCTTGCGATTAAGCAGTTCCCGGCGATAGGCCTCGGCATCCTTCTCGCGATCCACATAACCTTTAAGCTCCACCTTCAGGGCCGGACGATCAAGCAGCGCCTTGGACAGGGCGTTCAGTTTCTGTTCCTCCGCAGGTGGAATAATGCTTGTACCGTAACCGAATTGAATGGCACTGAAATCTTCGCCACCGCCAAACATGGACGAGAGTAACGTTAAAGGTGAGGTAACCGCCTTGACCAGCATATTTTTCAGAACCTGGAAGACAAGCTTCCAGACACTGAACTTCGGGTCGTCGGTGCGACCGGTGACCGGGACATCCAGATGGATTTCTCCCTTGCGGTCCTTAAGTAGTGCTAAACCAAGCTTTACCGGCAGGTTGGTAGCTTTGTCACTCTCCACTTTATGGCCAAAGGTGAACTGGTCTATAAATATTTTATTGTCTGAACTCAGCAGCTTCTTTTCGATATGGTATTTCAGATCAAGAAACAGTTTTCCTTTCTCAATCGAATAGCCCAGATAGGTGCCCGAG
>JAQUCQ010000246.1 GCA_028686145.1 Desulfuromonadaceae bacterium
GCTACTGTCAGGGTGCCGGACAAAAACCGGGTACAGGACGAAGTGACGCTTGCCGAAACTGTTGGCGTTACCAGGAAGAATCCTGATTATTATCCGTTGCAGGTCGGACTTCATGTCCTTTCGGGGGGCTTTTACGCAACAAGACTTTACCATGACCTGCGTGAGCGGGCCGGATTGGTTTACACGGTAGAGGCGTTTCTCCATGCCGGTAATACCCGTTCGCTTTTCGGAGTTTTCTACGGTTGTGACCCGCAGAACGTTTTGAAAGCTCGTAAGCTGGTTGAGCGGAACATCTATAAAATGCAGAAAGAGCCGGTTTCCAAGGTCGAGCTTCGCCAGGCCAAGACACTTCTTCTGCGTCAGATGCTTTTGTCGAAGACCAGTACCGGCAGCATTGCGGAGGAGCTTCTTGGTTTGTCACTGACCGGCCTTCCTCTCGATGAACCGTCTCGTGCCGCACGGAGATACCGCACAATTAGTGCACGTCAGGTCAGGAAGGCTTTTAAACATTGGATACGGCCGAATGGCTTTGTACAGGTTACCCGGGGGCCGCTCCATCCGAACTGATTTCCAGGAGATTGTCTAAACTACTTCGTTTGCTGGAAGTTGAATATCAACGCTGAAAGGGAGGCATTAAATGAAAAAAACTGTTGGAATACTAGGAGTGATAGTACTTTTTAACCTGACCGGGTGTGCAACACATGATTATGTCCGTTCTCAGGTTGATCCGTTGGCAGAGCGCCTTGGCAAGCTTGAATCCAAGGTGTCACAAATCGGTGGAGCTGCAGAAGGAGACAAGGCTGCCATCAAGCAGGCAAACGACAAAGCCCAACAAGCTCTCGACATGGCGAACAAGATGGCGGGTGATGCCACGAAAGCGGATAACGATGCAAAGAGGGCGGAAGATGCGGCAATGAAAGCTGAAAATGCAGCAAAAGAGGCCGAACGGGCTGCCAATGAAGCCCAGCATATGGAAAATAAATCCGAAAAGATCTTCAAGCTCGAGCAGAAGAAATAGCTCCATTTGCTTCAAAAGGGAATTGTGTGTGTTATTGGGAACAACCTGAATGATTGGCACTAAAGATCAAACTATGATCCGATCATATATTGTACGTGCGGCAACATATCTCTGTTTTGTCTGGGTGGCGGTTCTTTCTCATCAACGCGCTTTTGCCGCCGAAGTTCAGTTTCGTCATGGCGTCGGAGGTTCAACAGCAATCCACACGGTCAGAGTCGATGATTCGCTGGTTGAACTGGCACGCCGTTACGATATTGGCTACAACGAAATTGAAGCTGCCAATGCGGGGGTTGATCCTTTTGTTCCTGATGCTGGAATCGCGGTAACAATTCCGGGAAAATGGATACTTCCGGATATTCAGGTGCAGAAGGGAATTGTCATAAATCTGGCGGAGATGCGGCTCTACTATTTTGACGTTCCGTCCAGAGGTGTGGTCGAGACCTTTCCTGTGGGGATTGGTGATGAAGGATGGGATACCCCGACCGGGATTTTCCACGTTATCGAGAAGATCGTAAATCCGGCATGGCATGTACCGGCTTCGATAAGAAAACAGAAGCCGGAACTCCCGCTAATAGTGCCGTCAGGACCTGATAATCCTCTTGGTACTCATGCCCTGCGCTTATCTGTCGGCACCGTACTCATTCACGGTACTGATCGCCCGTTTGGTATTGGCAGAAGGGTTAGTCATGGGTGTATCCACCTGTATCCTGAGGATATTGTCCGGCTTTTCAGGAAAGTGCGCATTGGCACCAGAGTTGTCATTGTTCGGCAACCAGTAAAGGTTGCAACTGTTGATAACCGGGTGCTGGTGGAGATTCACGCAGATGGAAATGAAGAGCTGGAGGAGGAAACGGTAAATTTTCTGGAAAGGAAAGGATTACTCGACCGTGTTGATAATCGCAAACTGCAAAAAGCGCTATTAGCCAGGTCGGGGGTACCGACTGATATAACGAGGAATTAAAAGAGTAGGGGACAGCAGGATTTCGTCAATGTCCGTACTGTTCACAGGGATACCTGTCTTGACCATATTCCTCTTGTAATGGAACAGCCAAGCCAATCTAATGCTCGAGTGAATCAGGAATTTTTTTCGTATAAGGAGGACGTCATGATTAAAAGGAAACTGGCTCTGTTAGGTCGTTCAAGTTTGATTTCGTTGGTGATGTTTTTGATGCTTGTTACCCAGGGTGGCTGCGCGAACAATGAAAAGACGAAGTTTGTCGGTTTTCCCCAGTCATTTGCGGATCTTGCCGAGAAGGTAAAACCGGCTGTTGTCAACATCAGCACAACCTCGACCGTAACTGTTCCAGGTAATCCTTTCCGTCAATTTTTCGGTGGTAACCAGGATGGGCAGAGTGATCCATTTGAAGATTTTTTCAGGCATTTTTCTAATGAGGTTCCAGACCAGAAGATGAAACAGCAGAGTCTTGGTTCCGGTATTATCATTGACAAGGATGGTTTTATTATTACCAACAACCATGTCGTAGATAATGCGGATGAGATCAAGGTCAAGCTTTCTGACGGCAGGGAATTCAAGGCAAAAGTTATCGGTCGAGACAGTAAAACCGATCTGGCATTGATAAAGATCTCCTCTGTTTTCGAAAACCTGCCGATTCTGGCTTTGGGTGATTCGGATAAAATGCGTGTCGGTGATTGGGTAATGGCGGTGGGTAACCCCTTTGGTCTGGAACAGACGGTAACCCAGGGGATTATCAGTGCCACCGGCAGGGTTATCGGCTCCGGTCCGTATGATGATTTTCTACAGACAGATGCGCCGATTAACCCGGGTAACAGCGGCGGACCGCTTGTTAATCTCAAAGGAGAGGTTATCGGCATCAACACTGCCATTATTCCGGGAGGCCAGGGGCTTGGTTTTGCTATACCCAGCTCGTTGGCCAAATCAATAACCAGCCAATTGAAGGAAAAAGGAAAAGTTGTCCGTGGCTGGATCGGCGTGACGATCCAGACCGTCACCCCGGAACTTGCCAAATCCTTCGGCATGAAGGAAGCGACAGGCGCCCTGGTCGGCGATGTCATCAAGGATGGCCCGGCAGAAAAGGGCGGAATTAAAACCGGCGATATTATAACCTCTTATGACGGTAAGACTGTCAAAACGGCCAATGATCTACCTATATTTGTTGCTGAAACGCCGGTGGGAAAATCTGTTGATCTGACGGTAATCCGGCAAAACAAAGAAGTACATGTGTCCATTAAAGTTGAAGAGTTGACAGCAGAGAAGATTGCTTCCCAGTCAAACGCACCGGTACAGAGTTTCGGTATGAAAGTAGACAATATTACTTCTCAGCTGCGGCAACAATTTGGCATTTCGGAAAAAACGGGTGTTGTGGTGATGAGTGTCGAGCAGGGGAGCCTGGCTAGTGAATCCGGGATCCATGCGGGTGATATAATTAAAGAGGTGAACCGGAAAACGGTCAGGAACCTTGCTGATTATAATGCAGCCATGCGCGGGGTCAGCAAGGATCAACCGGTATTGATGCTGCTGAAAAGAGGGAAACAGACCTTTTTTGTAAGTATGGAAGGCCAATGAACTGTCTTGAAATCCGTGAACTTTAAAATATTACGATAAAAAAGGAGGATGAGCATGATTAATAAATTCAAAGTTTGTTTTTCGATCATTCCGCTTCTTCTTCTGGCGGTCTTTGCTACCAGATCTCACGCTCAAATAATTCAGAGCAACAATATGGCGTTGACTGATAGTCACATCATGCCGATGGAATCGTCCACCATAGCAAGGACAGCGATTGTTGCTCTACGGCATATATCGCAGGCCCGCTTGGATATTTATCATAAAGCATTGCCACAGGCACAACGTGATCTAGCCGAAGCTGTACGGTTGATGGACACCATCAGAGATGAACTTTCGACGTCAACAGTAAAAAATCTCATTGAGATTGCCCGTACGCACCTTGAATATGAAAAAACACAACAAGTTCTGTATGATCTGCCCCCGATCTATTCTTCTCTGGATATGATCTCGGTCTATATTCCAACTGAAAAAGCCAGGTGGTATATCGACAGGGCAAAGGGGTATCTGGAGAAAAACGACAAATGGGGAGCTGAGAGAGAGCTTGCCTTGGCCGGTAAATCTTTGATTGTAATCGAGGTGGAACTGCCACTTCTTAAAATGCAGCAGTATGTTGCCAAGGCACAGGGGTACCTTGCTGCGAAAAATGGTAAAAAGGCTGACAAAGTTTTGCGTGTAGCAGAATTACATACAATGAATCTGTACACCGGAATAAATTCGCCTCTTTTTCAGGCGAACAAGAACCTTTGGCTGACATACCAGAATTTTTCAACAGCGTCGCGTGCTGATACGAAAGCACAGATTTCACAGGCACGAGAATATTTGAGCACGGCTGCAGCCAGCGGAGGTGCACGAGGAAAGAAAGAGGTTACGGAACTTTCGTCGGAATTGGGTGAGCTTGAGAAGAGGCTTGCCGGTGACGGAAAAGTTGCGGAGTTTGAAATAAAAGCGGTGTGGGAAAAGAGCAAAGCGCTTGCCGACCGGTCGGCAGATTACCTCTCAGCCGGCCTCTCTAAAGAGGAAACAACGTTGAATATTCAAAGCAACCTGATCGAGGCCAAGCTACATGTGGCATATGCCGAGACCTATCAGGTAACCACATCTGAACCGGAAAAAGCAATCAAGGAGCTCGACACGGCGTATGCTTATCTGCTTAAAGCCTCAGAAAACGATTTGGCGGGCCCTGCAGCCCGCAAAAAAATACTTGGAATTGGTAGCAGCCTTATGGCTCTCAAGGCAAACCCGGAAAAGAGAGATGCTGTTGTTCAGGAACGTTATGATACACTTAAAGAAGAGTTGAATAACCTTATCCAAAATATGTAGGTGTACATATGAAAATGATACCGGGCATATGTGCAGTAAAGTCTTTGTGTGCGCTTATTTTGCTGCTGCTCCTAAATGGGTGCGTGACTAATCCGATCAGCTATGATGCTGCCTTGCCAGCTATCCATGGAGACCTGATAGAATCCCCTGTGTCTAACGACCAATTTACGGGCGTTGCCATATCCCAGCAGGGAAGAATCTTCGTAAATTTCCCTCGCTGGGATAAAGATCCTTTGTACTCCGTGGCCGAACTCTTGCCGGACGGATCGCTTCACCCCTATCCGGATTACAGTTGGAACCGTTGGGGCAGAGATGAAGTTAGTCATCCCGAAGCCCATTTTGTTTGTGTGCAGAGTGTGACGGTAGACACCGACGATTTCCTGTGGGTTCTTGACCCTGCATCACCCGGATTCAGGGGGGTGATGCAGGGTGGAGCGAAGTTGGTAAAAATAAACCTTACTACTGATACG